>JAHFDB010000082.1 GCA_023249195.1 bacterium
CACCCCAGTATACACCCTAATTGGGCGCAAGTGAGAGTGTTTTACCGTCGCTGGCCCATTACCCGTGACATTTTTTATAGCTTTGACAAGAAGCCTTCCTGAGCTCTATTCTGTAAAAATGTTGAAAAGAGTTGCTATTCCCTTGTTTGTTCTCTGTGTTTTGGCATTTCTTTTCTTTCCCTTTTTTCAGGTGCACTCTAAACAAGATCTAGATCTGATGTCTTTGGGGCAATGGCCGGTGCTTCATGGGGGGCGGGTGAAGCCCTTAGATAGCGTTGGGCGCGCTGTTTTGTTGACGCTGAGAGGGAAACAAACCGTTCGCATGAACTCATTGATAGTTCATTCAGATCAGTGGTTTTTAGATGTTTTAACCAAACCTGCTTTGGCGGATACCTATCCTGTTTTTAGAATCGATAATCCGTCCATTGTGGCATTGATTGGGGCAGACCCTTCTCTCAACCAAAAATATTATTCGTTTCATCAACTTCAACCTGCGCTTGAAACGGTACAGTCTCAAGCGACGGATATAGAAAAAATCGAACCTAAAAAACAAACGGCATTTCAAAAAGATGTGATCGGGCTACGAAATAAACTATGGCTCTATTTTCAGCTCAAAAATGCCATTCAAGTGGAATCGATATCCGACTTTGATGCCGTCGTGAAAGGCTATCAAGCCCATGTGAAAGACTGGATGGCAAATCCGTCCACAATGCCTCAAGAAGGGGTGGTCGCCTTCAAAGTGTTTAAGTGGATGTCCGATATTTCTGCTATCAGAGTGGTGCCTCGAGGCTCAGAAAAGTCTGTGAATTGGCTCAGTATGGGCGATGGGCTAATGGTATTTCAATCGTCTTCAAATGAAGTAATTTCGTCTTATCAAACAATGGCCTCGCAGTATCAACATGCGAACCTTAAGTTATTTAATAAGACCGTAAAACATCAGCTCGACTCTTTTTTAAAATTCTATCCTCAGGTCATGTTTAAGGTCAAAATGGAGTATCGCTTAAATCAATGGGCCCCCTTTTATCGCAGTTTAGGGGTTTATTTGGTTGTGTTTTTGCTTGTTTTTTCTTATTGGCTCTGGGGTGCGGAAATTTTGTCCAAAATGGCATATTTGGGCTTGTGGATGGGCTTTTCTGTACACACGATAGGCATTTTAACCCGTATGTATGTTCAGGGTCGACCTCCTGTTACTAATTTGTATACCAGTGCTGTGTTTGTAGGCTGGATAGCTGTTTTGATGGGGCTGATGCTTGAAAAAATATATAAAAACAATATGGGGACTATGGTAGCCTCGGTTATGGGGTTTTTGACTTTGATCATTGCCCATCACCTTTCTCTTCAGGGAGATACCTTGGAAATGATGCAGGCTGTTTTAGATTCTAACTTTTGGCTTTCTACCCATGTTGTGACCGTGACAATAGGCTATGGAGCTGCTTTTTTAGCGGGTGTTTTGGCGAATATCTATGTGTTGAGGGGGACTTTTACGTCGTCATTAGACGAAACTACTCGGAAAAATCTTCATAACATGGTTTATGGCGTGCTGTGTTTTGCCTTGTTTTTTTCATTTACAGGTACGGTTCTGGGTGGTATTTGGGCAGACCAAAGTTGGGGACGGTTTTGGGGGTGGGATCCTAAAGAAAATGGGGCTCTTCTGATTGTTTTATGGAATGCAGCTATTTTACACGCGCGACTAGGAGGTATGATCAAAACCCGAGGGCTTATGGCCATGGCTATTTTGGGAAATATTGTCACCAGTTTTTCTTGGTTTGGAGTCAATATGTTAGGAGTAGGGCTTCATTCCTATGGTTTTATGGACAAGGCACTCTTTTGGCTGGTTGTGTTTGTTTTCTCTCAGCTTTTTATGCTATGGCTTTGTTTTCTGCCTAGTTATAAGACACATAGTCAAAAATCTCTTTAAGCGCATTTTGAACCATAGGGGGGTTGGATTTGATCACGCTTTTTTTGAGAAAAAACAATCCTTCTAAATAAATTACCTCTTCTGTCTTGCCAAAGTCGTTCATGAGGACACCTCCCTTTGCATCTGCGCTGTTATATTGCTAGTATCGACCCAAGAGAAACGCGATATGTATCGAAATACCTTAATAGATCATCCCATTACCCTTATTTTAGGCCCTACTGCTGTAGGGAAGTCTGAATATGCCTTGGCTTTGGCACGCAAAACGGGGGCGCATATTATTTCTGGAGATGCCTTTCAGGTGTATCGGGGAATGGATATTGGTACGGCTAAAATATCTCGAGAAGCCCGTCAGGAAATTCCGCATTATTTAATGGATATTTGTGAGCCTTCCGATCCCTATTCTGTGGCTGATTTTGTCAAACAAGCCAATGAGCTTTGTCAACGACTGAAACAGGACAAAATTCCTATCATCATTTGCGGAGGTACAGGATTTTATCTGTATGCCTTTTTAAACCAATTTCAATTTCCAGAAAAAAGCCAAGATACACGCCTCAGAGAAGCCCTTATGTCCGAGGTTGAAACGGCAGGGTTAGGGGTGTTGTGGGAACGCTTAATGGGGATTGATCCGGACTATAGGGGCATGATTTCATCGCAAGATACCAAACGCATTGTTCGGGCTCTTGAAGTATATGCTATGACTGGAGAAAAACCTTCTTACTTTCAAAAAAAAGCGGTTCCTAGACAAGATGTGACGTGTATAGGATTGACAATGAAAAAAGAAAATTTGCATATAAAGATCCAAAACAGGGTAGATACCATGATAGCGAGGGGGCTTATTGAAGAGGTGCACGGTTTATTGGACGCGGGCCTTGACCCTAAAGCACAGTCCCTAGAAGCCTTAGGATATAAAGAGAGCGTGGCTTACCTCAATGGTAGTCTT
>JAHFDB010000049.1 GCA_023249195.1 bacterium
TTCCAAAGCCAATGCTTATCTTTTTTATTCCATTAGAAATAGTCAGTCAATTGGCCCGTCCGTTCTCGCTGTCAGTGAGGTTGTTTGCTAATATGTTTGCGGGGCATAAAGTGTTGACTATTTTTGCGACTTTAGCTATTCTTGCACCGGCTTTTTTAAAAGCTCTGCCCTTCACAGGTGTGGTCTTAATTTCATTTTTTGAGATTTTTGTGGCTTTTATCCAATCGTTTATCTTCACGTATTTGGCATCGTTTTACATAAGCGATGCGGTGAACGGTTCGCATTAAGCTTCAAAGGTCAAAAAAATAAAAAAATTTTCAAGGAGGATATTGTTCATGGAATCATTAGCCGCAGGTTTATCAATCGGTTTGGCAGCTTTGGGAGTAAGTTTTTCTTTGGCCATTGTTTACTTTAAAACAATCGATAGCATCACAAGACAGCCTGATTTGATAGGTCAATTTAGAGTATTAATGTTTATCGGGTTTGCATTTATCGAAGCGATTGCACTGTACGCCTTGGTCATTTCTTTCTTGCTTATTTCGTCACATCAATAACACTAAAAAATAGGTTGTATTCTTATGTTTGAATTTACTTCAAGTCTATTTTTTTGGACGTTAATTAATTTTCTGATCCTGCTTTTTTTGATCAGTAAGTTTGCTTTGCCTGCCTTTTTTAAAATGGTAGAGGAAAGTGAAAATGCCAAGCAGCAGGCGATGGACGAGCTTGAACATAATAGGCTTGAATCCCGCAGGTTGTTGTCTGACTATCAGGGGAAGCTGGCTCAGATTCAAGATGAAATTCGCCAGATAAAATCCCAAGCAGTAAGCGAGGCTGAGGAGTTTAAGAAAAAGGAATTTGCAAAAATTACGGATCAAAAAGAGGCCCTTTTAGCGGGGATAAAAGGTGAGGTAGAAAGCGAAAAGCAAAAGTTCATCGAGGATATGAAATTGCACGCTGCCAATCTCATTGTATCGACCACAAAGAAGGTTATCCATAAAGAAGTCCTTCGAGAAGACCATGAGGCGCTGATTCTTCAAAATATTGCTGACTTTGAAAAGTTGATTAAAGAAGCCGCATGAGAAAAGTAGAGATTAATTTCGACAAGGTTTATGATCTGGCTCAGTCCAGAGGTGAGGTAGATTTGCTAGAGAGTAATCTTTTTACTCTTTATATTCTCTATCGAAATAATTACGAACTGAGACGATTGTTTCACACCAAGGGTGCCAGTTTTTCTCAGAAAATTGAAACACTCGCTGAGCTGTCGTGCTTTGCACCGTGTAAAACTTTCTATGAGTTGGTTTATTTACTCTTAGAAAAAGAAATGTGGGACCGCATTTTCTATGTTAACGAGGGTTTTGGAAAAGTGGTCAATCAAAGATTGGGCCGCATTATTGTGCAAACATTTTCAGCGGAGCCTTTATCAGACGAGCTCAGAACTCAATTAACAAATCGACTGGCTCAGGCTGTGTCAAAAAAAGTTATTTTGAAAAATAAAGTAGATGAAAACCTCGTTGGAGGTCTCATCGTCAAGTTCCCGAATGGTAAAATCTATGACTTTTCTATTCGAAGGATATTGTCCGATTTTAAATTCTATTTAATGGAGAAAAACTAACATGGAATTTGACCTAAAAGAAATTTCATCACTTATTAAAAATAAGTTAGATGGTTATGAGTTTAAAGCTGAAGGGGATGAAGTAGGATTGGTCATTGAAAGTGCCGACGGCATTGCCAGAATTGGTGGTTTACCGAACGCCATGATGGGGGAAATGATTGAATTCCCAGATAAAAAATATGGCATTGTGTTTAACCTTGAAGAAGATGAAGTGGTGGCTATTGTTCTGGGTAAGAAAACCGACGTTAAGGCCGGAACTTGGGCAAAGTGCACCAGTCGAATTATGGAAGTGCCTGTGGGTCACGGCCTTTTAGGTAGAATTGTGAACGCAATTGGCGAGCCTATCGATGGAAAAGGCCCCATTAAAGTAGAAAAATATCGGGCTGTTGAAACCAAGGTTCCCGGTGTTATCGACAGGTTGCCTGTTGATCAACCTCTTCAAACTGGATATAAAGTTGTTGATGGACTCATTCCTATTGGGCGTGGTCAAAGAGAATTGTTAATCGGTGACCGTCAAACAGGTAAAACGACCCTTGCAATAGACACTATTATTAATCAGAAAAATACCGGTGTTATTTGTATTTATGTAGCGATTGGTAAAAAGTCAGCTTCTATTGTAGAAGTGGCGACCATTTTGCGTGAAAACGGTGCAATGGATTATACCATTATCGTTGATGCTTCTGCAGATGACCCTGCGGCGATGCAGTTTCTGGCTCCGTTCTCGGGCACAGCGATGGCAGAAGAATTTATGTGGACGGATCACAAGGATGTTTTGATGGTGTATGATGATTTAACCAAGCATGCCAATGCCTATCGTATGATTTCTTTGTTGTTAAAGCGTCCGCCTGGAAGAGAAGCTTATCCCGGGGACATTTTCTACCTCCACTCTCGTTTGCTTGAGCGCTCGGCCCGTCTATCTGCTGAATTGGGTGGCGGATCTATTACCTCTTTGCCTATTATCGAAACGCAAAAAGGCGATATTTCAACCTATGTTCCAACCAATGTTATTTCAATTACAGATGGTCAAATCTTCTTGCAAAGTGACCTTTTCTATTCAGGATTCAGGCCTGCTGTCAATGCGGGTATTTCAGTTTCTCGTGTAGGAGGAAAAGCTCAAATTGAAGCTATTCGTAAATTATCGGGAAAATTGCGTTTGGAATTGGCTCGATTTAAAGAAAAAGAATCATTTACGGCCTTTGCTTCTGAACTGGATGACGAAACTCAAAAGCAGCTGAAGCGCGGGAAAATCTTGGTTGAGATTTTGAAACAAGGTAAACACGTGCCTATGCCAGTTGAAGAACAAGTTGTCAGCATTTTCTTAGCCGTTTCAGGCATACTTGAGGATGTTGAATTAACAAAAATCAAAGAGGCAGAAGCGAACATTCTTGAAAAAATGAGATCAAGCCAAAAAGCTGTTCTTGAAGCCATTCGTACCACTGAAAAATTGAGCAAAGACGGTGAAGAGGCCATCAAGTCTGTAACCCAGGCTGTGATTGCGCAACTGTCCTCTTCGACTCACGCGTAAAGGGTTCCGATGCCTGATATTTATGAGATAAAAAATAGAATCGAAGGTCTCAAAAGCATTCATAACATTACCTATGCAATGCAAATTGTGACCATTAGCCGTTTAAAGCGGATTACGGCTCAGCTAGGTCGCATGAAAAGTTCTTTTGAAGACATTAATCAGCTGGCTGGTTATGTGCTTTCTGAAAATGAAAAACTGAGCAGGGCTTTTTTTCATCAAGAATTAGATGAAACCAAGCCCCCTGTTTTATTGATGTTTTTTTCAAACCGTGGTTTTTGCGGGTCTTTTAACCAAGATATTGTGAATAAAGCCATTGGGTGGTGTCAAGACAATGGCTTTGACTATCATGCCACTCAGAAGGTGTGCATTGGTAAAAAAGGTGCCTTGCTTGTTAAAGATAAAGACGCTGTTTTTTTTGCTCCTCAAAAAGATTTATTTTCCAAAGACGATGGCGAGGCTCTGTACCAAATCGTCCAAGGTTTAATGGCTCAAAAAAGGCGACTCTATTCTGTCTTTTTTGAGTTTAAATCTATCGTAAGTCAAAAAATTGTGGTAGAGCCTTTCTTCCCTCCAAGCGAGGAAGAGTTTTCTCAAAGGAATATTTCTTTAGAACGGGGCTCCCCTTACTTTGTAGAACCAAACAGGACTTTGTTAGAAGAGAAGGTATTCGAACATTATTATTATTTAAAGCTTTTTAAGGGAATTCGTGAATCTGCGAGTTCTGAGTTTAGTCAAAGGTTTCTTTTGATGAAAAGTGCCGTAGACAACGTCAAAGAATTGTCAGAAGAATTGACCATGGAGCTCAACAAAGAAAGACAACGCGGGATTACCCAAGAAATCTCAGAAATTATTAGTACGTTTAAAGCCTTAAGCGTCAAAAAATAAGGCTACAACTAAGGTTACGAGGAGTCACAAGATGGAGAAAAATGTAGGAAGAGTAGTTCAGGTTATCGGTCCGGTTATCGATTCGGAGTTTCCGCCCAACGCCATCCCACGCGTAAGATCACGCTTAGAAATTAAGCAAGAAATTGGCAATGGAAAAGAAATTTTTATTGTTGCCGAAGTCGCTATGCAGCTTGAGGGCAGCATTGTTCGTGCTATTGCAATGAACCCAACAGAAGGTCTTCGACGTGGAACCCCTGTTATAGATACCCTTGAGCCTTTGACAATTCCTGTAGGGGAAGCCACATTGGGCCGTTTGTTTAACGTTTTGGGTGAGCCTTTAGACAAAAAAGGCGACCTGTCCGATGTCAAATATGTCAGTGTAAGACGAGATCCTCCCCCGTTTGAAGTGATTCAAGTGGATAACCAAATTTTTGAAACAGGAATCAAAGTTATCGACCTTATCGCTCCCTATATCAAAGGAGGTAAGACAGGCCTATTTGGTGGGGCTGGTGTAGGTAAAACCGTTATTATTATGGAATTGATTCACAACATGGCCAAGCAACACGGAGGCATTTCAGTATTTGCAGGGGTAGGGGAAAGAACCCGTGAAGGGAACGATCTTTGGCTTGAAATGAATGAATCCGGCGTTGTAAAGAACACGGTTATGTTGTTCGGACAAATGGGAGAATTACCAGGTGCTCGTCAGATAGCAGGGCTTGCAGCCTTGACTCAAGCTGAATATTTCCGTGATGAAAAAGGCCAAGATGTATTGTTTTTCTTGGATAATATTTTTAGATTTGTACAAGCGGGTTCAGAAGTATCTACTTTGTTAGGGCGTATGCCTTCCGCCGTAGGATATCAGCCTACACTAAACGCAGAGGTAGGCCGTTTCCAAGAAAGAATTGTATCGACTAAAAAAGGGTTTATTACCTCTATCCAAGCGGTATACGTGCCTGCTGATGATATTACCGACCCTGGAACAGTGGCTATTTTTAGCCATTTGGACTGTTCAACTGTTTTATCTAGAAAAATTGCAGAATTAGGGATTTATCCAGCGGTGGACCCTTTGGCATCCACCTCAAGAATTATGGACCCCGCTTACTTAGGTGAACGGCACTATAACATTGCGCAAGCGGTATTAAAGACCCTTCAAAGATACAAAGAACTTCAAGATATTATTGCTATCTTGGGAACTTCTGAACTTTCTGAAGAAGACAAGTTAAGCGTAAACCGAGCTAGGAAAATGCAAATGTTTATGTCTCAACCGTTCTTTGTGGCAGAGGCCTTTACCGGTGCTCCGGGTCGCTATGTCACCTTAGAGGATACGTTGACCAGCTTTGAAGGAATTATTGAAGGAAAATATGACCATATTCCCGAACAGCATTTCTATATGATTGGTGGCATCAGTGAAGTGATTGAACGCTTCGAAAAAAATAAAAAGGGTGCCTAATGGAAACACTTCAATATAAGGTCTCTTTCTTAGACGGGCAAGAAAAATCAGGTAATGCCTCCAAGATTTTTATCAAAGATGCCTTAACGGTTTTAAACCTAAATGGACACTCTGGACCCCTTATTTCAGTTTTGAAAGAAGGGTCCTTTCAGCTGCATCACCCAGATGCTACGATGGAAGAATTTTCTTATAAAGAAGGTTTTTTAAAGGTCTCTGCGAACAGGTGTGTCATCACCATTCTTAAATACGAATAGAATGTTGATAGGGCTTGTAGGCACCAATGGTTCCGGAAAGTCATCGGCCTGTTCCTATTTAAAAGACCGTGGCTTTACGGTTTTTTCTCTTTCTACTATTGTTCGGCAAGAGGCGGCTAAAATAGGGCGTCCTTTAACACGGGATAACCTAATTGTAACCGGCTCTGAACTTAAAAGAGAAAACGGGGCCGATGTTTTAGCAAAAAAAGCCTTTGATCAGTGTGGCCACTTACCTCAGGTCGTTTTTGACAGCATTCGTCATCCCGCAGAAGCCGCCTATTTGGTACAAAAAGGGGTTGTCCTAGTGGGAATTACGGCCCCTGTCGAGGTAAGATATGCCCGTATTTTTGATCGAAAAGACAGTACCGATAAAATTGATTACGACACATTTCTGCGCCAAGATAACTGCGAAAATACCGGGAAAAGTTCGGGTCAAAATATTTTGCAAACAATGAAAGCATGTCGATATACCTTAGACAACGGCAAAGATGTCAGCACATTTCACCGTAAACTTGAAGTGCTTCTCACAAAAGTCTCTTCCCATGTCTAAGCTTACAATTTTAGGTCAAAATCGGCTATCGGGCACGGTTGCCGCCTCTGGGGCAAAGAACGCAGCCCTACCTATTTTAGCGGCAACTATTTTGATGGAAGGCGAAATTACCCTCACAAATGTACCTCATTTGATGGATGTCTTGACGATGATCAGAATGCTTAAAGCCCTGGGCCTGCGCGCCGAATACCACCATCCTAATAGTGTTAAAATCTGGAACCAAAAAAAAGTGCGTCACATTGCACCTTACGAGTTAGTTACGGCGATGCGAGCCTCGTTTTTTGTGGCGGGACCTATTTTAGCCAAAACAGGGTTAGCCAAAGTTCCTTTGCCTGGAGGCTGTACCATTGGAACTCGACCCATTGATATTCATCTAAAAGGGTTTAAACAACTGGGGGCCCAGTGCCATATTGAGCATGGCTTTGTAGAATTACAGGCTAAAAAACTGGTTGGAACCCGTATTCATCTCGACTTTCCTTCTGTAGGAGCCACTGAAAATATCATGATGGCGGGTTGTTTAGCAGAGGGAGAAACCCTCATTGAAAATTGTGCTCAAGAGCCTGAAATCACAGATTTGGGGGATTTCTTGAATTTATCCGGCGCTCAAATTTCTGGACATGGAACAGCTACCATTCATATCAAGGGCGTGACCTCGCTTAAGGGTGTGACACATTCTGTGGTACCCGATCGAATTGAAGCTGGAACCCTCATGATTGCGGGCGCTATCACGGGCGGAGATGTAACCGTGACCCACGTCAATGCTGAGCACCTAAGTCCTGTGATTGATAAAATGCGTGAAGCAGGCATTGAAGTCGAGATTCTAAGTTTAGATACCGTCCGCGTAAATAACTGCAAAGGCTATTCAGCGGTCAATTTTGACACACTTCCCTTTCCAGGCTTCCCGACGGATATGCAAGCCCAAATGATGGCCCTCTTGATCCTTGCAAAGGGCACCAGTGTGATCAAAGAAACCATTTTTGAAAACAGATTTATGCACGCCACAGAACTCATGCGAATGGGTGCCAATATTCATCTTGATAGCCAATTTGCCTTCATCAACGGGGTTGATAAAATATCAGGGGCCGAGGTCAAAATTACCGACCTCAGAGCCGGAGCGGCCCTCATTTTAGCCGGTCTCGCAGCCGAAGGCAGCACAACAGTCTACGGACTCAAACATTTAAGAAGAGGTTATGACAATTTACCAGAAAAACTAAGGTCTCTAGGTGCTCATATTGTTGAATATCCAGATTAAACGGTTGTAAAAGGCTTGTTTTCAATTGATTATGGCAGACTAAAAATTCCCACTTGGCACTAAACTTTAGAAGCTGCATAAATAACACAAGGGGAACTATAAAGTGACTCCCTCTTTTTTTCTTTTTTCAGTATACTAGGACCCATCAAAACAGAGTAGGAACGTACAATGAAAAAACCCATTTATTTTACAAAAATGCATGGCTTAGGCAATGATTTTATTGTTGTGGATGCCATTAACCAACGTTTAGATGAAAATACTTTTGAGGATTTGGCCAAGGCGGTGTGCGATCGCCATTTTGGTATTGGGGGGGATGGGCTTGTACTGGTGCTTGCTTCAGATCACTCTGAATTTAAGATGCGCATTTTTAATTCGGATGGGTCGGAACCTCAAATGTGTGGCAATGGCATGCGTTGTTTTGCTAAGTTTGTGTACGAGTCTAAACTCACAGATAAAGAAATTTTTTCTGTTGAGACCTTAGCTGGGGTCATGATTCCAGCACTTTTGATTAAAGAGGGTGTTGTTCATGCCATTGAAGTGGATATGGGCCCTGCAGTCTTAGAAAGAGCTAAAATTCCTATGTCGCAAACCGGTCCAAGCCCTGTGATTCAAGAATCAATGACGGTTGCTGGGGTAACCTATGGGGTGACGGCGGTGTCGATGGGAAACCCCCACGCGGTTATTTTTGTAGAGGACATAGAGGCTGTTGAACTTGAAAAAATAGGGCCTTTATGCGAGCACCACCCGTTGTTTCCTGAAAGAACCAATACCGAGTTCGTTCAAGTGCTGAATCGCAACGAAGCCATTATGCGGGTATGGGAGCGTGGGGCCGGAGAAACCCTCGCTTGCGGAACTGGGGCATGTGCAGTGACGGTAGCGGGGGTATTAAACAATAGCCTTGATCGAAAAGCACTTATTCATTTGCCCGGGGGTGATTTATCAATAGAATGGCAAATGGAAGGACATGTCATGATGACAGGCCCTGCAACAACTGTTTTTACAGGTGAAATTGAGATTGAAGGAGATTTTCATGAAAAAAACGCATAGAATTGACACCATTCCCCCTTATTTGTTTGCCCAAATTGACAAGAAAAAGGCCGAGGCTCAGGCCAAGGGAATAGATATTATTAACCTAGGAATCGGAGATCCAGACACCCCCACTCCCGATTTTGTGATTGAGGCGATGGCCAAAGCGATTCGAGACCCTAGGACCCACGATTATCCTCCGTATGAAGGCATTCCAGAATTTAGAAAAGCGGTTGCCGAATGGTATCAAGACCGATTCAATGTCAGCTTAGATCCTCAGTCTGAGGTTTTGTCTTTGATTGGATCAAAAGAAGGCATTGCCCACGCTTTTTTAACCTTTCTAGACCCTGGAGACATCGCTATTTTGCCAGATCCTGGGTATCCTGCTTACAAGGTGAATACCTTGATTGCTGGGGGGGTTCCCTATGTTGTGCCTGTGAATGAAGAAAATAACTACGAAATTGACTTCGATAAAATTGATCCGGCCATTCTCCCCAAGGCCAATGTTTTATTTATTAATTATCCGGGAAATCCTACAGGCGCTGTGGCGAGTGATGAGTTTTTTGAAAGAACCATTCACTTTGGTAAAAAACACAATATCTTGATTTGTATGGATAACGCCTATTCTGAGGTCTATTTTGACGGAAAACCACCCCGCAGTATTTTGGAATTTAAGGGGGCTAAAGACATTGCGATTGAGTTTCATACCTTGTCCAAAACCTTTAATATGACAGGTTGGAGGTTGGGGATGGCCGTTGGAAATGCGGAAGCCATCCAAGCTTTAGGAAAAATCAAAACCAATATGGATTCCGGTGTTTTTAAGGCGATTCAATGGGCTGGGGTGGAAGCTTTTAAACACTATAAACCCTTTATTGCTGCGCAAAATGACCTGTACCAAGTACGCCGAGATATCTTAATGAAGGGTCTTCGCGAACAAGGATGGACAACCCCCAATCCTAAAGCGACATTTTATGTGTGGGCAAAAGTACCTAAAGGGTACGCTTCGGAACAATTTACGATGGACATGTTAGACAGAGCCGGTATTTTGGTCGTGCCAGGGAATGGCTATGGCCAGTATGGAGAAGGCTATTTCAGAATGTCCATTACCACGCCAAACCACCGTTTGGAAGAGGCGGTAAAGCGCTTGAAAGAACACAACATTCGATTCGACGTGTGAAAAGCTTTATTGTCGGATATTACGGATTTGAAAACGTGGGAGATGAACGCCTTTTAAATAGGACGGCAGTCATTCTTAAAGACAGCGATCCCGAGTCCAAAATTTGTGTGTTGCATGCCTCACATGCCTACCAAGATATCTTTAAAAACAAACCCTTTCACACCAGTCAATTGTTAGGAGAATGGACCTATTGCAGGCGGAGGTCTTTCGTGCGAATTTTAGGGGCACTTTGGTCTTCGGATCAGGTGGTGTTTGGTGGCGGAGGATTGTTGCAAGATGCCACCTCATTTCGCAGTTTGGCCTATTATTTGGGATTTATTTTTCTGGCGGGATTATTCAACAAAAAAGTTGTTTTATTGGGCCAAGGGGTGGGGCCACTCAAAAGAAGGGGCTCGCGTTGGTGGACAAGAAAAGCACTGAAGTATGTTACCAAGGCCTCTGTGCGTGATTCCAAATCCTATGATCTTATGCTCAAATTGGGTATGCCAAAAGAAAATTTGGCACTCACGGCCGACTTGGCCTATTACCGTTCAAAAGGGATTCAAGAACAAAAAAATGAGCACTCTAAGCCCCCCCTTATAGGCCTTTCTTTACGAAAAAGCCAGGCTAAAGAGCCTTTCATAGCGGAACTTTCCAAATCTCTTTTGGCATGTCCACAAGACTTTTTAT
>JAHFDB010000050.1:0-3099 GCA_023249195.1 bacterium
AAGAAGCTTGGCTTGCCAATTGTTTTATTTTGTCGGCCATATGGTGAGCGTGGAGATATCCTCGAAGATCTATTAGGCCAGATGGCATCCATTTTTCAATCTCATCGAGAGCCATGTTTTGGGTGGCAGGTTCGCAACCAAAATCAACAGAAGTGACCTTGAAAGTAGGATCTTTGAAAGAAACGATAAACAGGGCCATTTGTAGATAAAGCTTATGTGTAGCGCCAAGAGCAGGATCGTTGATCATTTTCTG
Source organism: bacterium (assembly GCA_023249195.1). Lineage (GTDB taxonomy): Bacteria > Margulisbacteria > Marinamargulisbacteria > SXXA01 > JAHFDB01 > JAHFDB01. The sequence continues at coordinate 254 of JAHFDB010000050.1, forward strand.
AATATGGACGTTTAATTTGGCAGTATTAAGGGGTTTTTTTGTAAAACCACTCCATTCTTTTTGAGACAGATAGGTTTCAAAATAGGTGATAAGACCCCCCAAAACAGACTCGCCGGAATTTTTTACGCTGTTTTCAAACAGTTTCCTAACCTGAATACCCAAAGAGTCCGAGGCTTTTGGTTGTGACGCATAGAAAGGTCGATAGATATGTGGGGGGGGGGACACTAGGGCCATAATAAAATCAGAGAGCCTCCAAATTTTGCAATAATGTTGCAACTTGGTATATGTTTATTGTTAACCCCTCAAATTTAGCCTAAGTTATACCGTAATGTCAGAAGGCTGTCCAGAGAGCATGGAGCCTTTGTAGAAGAGCGTTAAATAATTCAGAGTGTTCTGGTGAGATCCAGATAGCTTCATTTCCTTTAGCTTCATTTCCTTTGCACAAGCAATGAGCTCGCATGTTTTCTGCACAGCAGCAATCTGTTCGCGTTCAGAGAGGTTATTGAAACTTATAGAAAAATATACGCCATAATCATCTTTGACCGATTCGTCATCATGAGTTGGTGGTCTTTTCAAGGGACTGAGATGATCAGATAAAAACGTCCTCAATAGTTTTGGTGTGAAAGATTTATATCCATTTAGTTGAGCAAAGAAATTTTGTTCGCGAGAAATCCGAAAAGATGCGTTTATTTCTAAAAAATAAGCCTCAGAAACTCTCTTAAAAGAAGAAAAACTACGGCTTCTTAACAACTCCATTTCATTGAAATCCATTACACAATCACACACTCTGATCCAGTCTTCTCCAGCATACAAGAGTTTAGCACTTAAGCTATTCATGCGAAGTAAAACTGATCTATCATAAGTTGAATGGTTCCTTATAAACGATATGCAGTCCTCCCTTATACTCGAGTAGGCTATCGATAGGGCACCAGTCTTCTCAAACAGAATTTGAAAGGGGGCTATTTCAAGGGCATGTCTGTACTCGCCTAAATTTGCTATAATATTATTGAGTCTTCTAAATAGGAATTTGTGCCAAGATTGGGAATCTCCCTCATAAGACTTAGGTATTTCTTTATCAAAAAGTTTTAAAATATCACAAAATTGTTTTCTTTGCTTTTCAGGGTCAGGATCCCGATAGGGTGGCGCTTGCTCTTCATGAGGTTCTCTTAAACGAGAGCCGAGTGGGGGTAAGACAGCCTGTGCTTCTCTAAGACGAGCTTCTCTAAAACGAGCTTTTCTCTCCTCTAACGACTCCGGTGATCTTTTTCTTTTTCGGCGACGGGTTGAGCGTTCTGGGAATTCTGCTGTACCTCCGCTTTGATTGAAATCGCGTGTACCGAGTGATGGACTTAGTGAACTTTCAGGAATAACGACACAGTCTTCCATATGTGCTGTGACTGCTGGCGGGGTGACGACGGGCATGCTATCAAACTGAGTACCTGCGTCAGGCCATTGAGCAGCCTCAAACGGACAACCCCCTGTGTGAAGATGATATAAGAAGATTACCGCCACTAAGAACTGGTTCTCTTCCGTTAATGGAACTTTGCCTAAGTTTGCAGTAGCTATCATTTTTTTCATGTTAATCCTGATTATCAAACGAATTAAAGACAGTCATCTATAACTGCTTTTATATTCATCATTATCGAAAAACAAAGTGCTCTAATTTCAAAAAAGAAAAGAAATCGGAGTGGCGAGGACGCCTTATGAAAAGACAATATGTGTTATTTTGTTCCAAATTCCATGATGAAACTGCGCATAGGCATCGAGGGTTCCTTCAAACCGCCAATGCCAAGGTTCGTAGCCTATTTTTTGCCAATTGTTTTTAGGAAAAGAGAGTTTAAACCCAAATCGAGGTCCGTTTTCCAGTAGCCAAAGCCCTGCAGGTGTGTTTTCAAAGCCAGGTTCGTCATCATATTCAGGACAATTTAAATCGGCAAGATCAACCACATAGCCCGTGTGATGTTCCGAGCGTCCCGGGGGGGCTACCCATCGGATAGCGTGACTTTTTCCATGGCGTTGTTGCGCATCTTCAAAGAGTTCTTTTTGAAAGTCTCGTGTTCTATGCGCCGAGATGACCACAATGTCGATGTTCGTTTTTTTAGCTTCTGCAACCATGTCTTCTAGGGCCGCTAGAGCTGAAGGAAGCAACTCACAGGGTTTTCCCCCCCGACAAAGTTCTGGCGGAATGGTGAGAAGATCCTTTGAGTCTGCCACAGAATAAGACAGGTGCACGACTTTAATCAGATAATAAATAGGAATTCCAATGCAAACCATAGCAAGCCCCCAAATCGAGTTGGTAGGATTTTTTAAAACCGTATTGATCACAATCCACATCATGCCAACAACAAAAAGGCCTGGTACCAGTGGATATCCAAAGGTTTTATATACTTGGGCATTTTCTTCCGAGCGTTGTCGCATTCTGAGCACAAACAAACCAACGCCATTTAAACCTGAAAAAAATACAGAGGGCACGGTGATATAGTCGAGCAAAGTATCAAAGGTGCCTGAAAATACTAAAATCGAGGTCATAATAGCTTGAAGTACAATGGCGTTACCGGGGGTAAAATAGTCAGGATGAATATCCGAGGCGAACTTGGGCAACATGCCGTCTCGGGACATGGCAAAAATAACACGAGGGCCGACCAAAACGGTGGCGGCCAAGCATCCTAAAACAGAGACACCCACTAAAAGCCCAATGATATGCCCAATAGCGCTTCCAAAAAAAACAACCGATACAGATGTCACAATTTTTTCTTTTGAGTCAAGAGCCGTCACTGGGATGGCATACACATAAAGTGCGGCTAGAGCCATATAAGTGGCACTCACCAAGAGGGTGCCAATAGCCA
>JAHFDB010000050.1:3109-10359 GCA_023249195.1 bacterium
ATAGCCATCGAAAAAGGCAGTGTTTGACGTGGATTTTTGACTTCTTCGGTAATAAAAGCAGTGGCATCCCAGCCTGAGTAAGTATACATAATTGGGACAAGGGCTAAGGGCAAAGCTGTAAATAAAGGAAGGCTGAGTGGCATGCTGGTAACAAAATGGGCTAAAGAACCATGCATAGACATAAATCCGGCCAATATAAGCCCAAAAATTAAAGAAAATTTGAGCAGCATAAACCCATTTTGAAGTGTTGCCCCCCGCATCACCCCTCGATAGTTGATCCACGACATGCCTAGGACAAGACCGATCCCAACACTTTTAGCTACCCAGATATCGGTAAGTCCTAAATATTTAGTGACGCCCATCGCTAAAAAAGCAGCGGTTCCTGGGACGGTGATCATGGTGGCAGCAAAACCGGCTAAATAACCCACTTGAGGTCCAAAGGCTTCCCGTAAAAACACATATCCACCGCCTGCACGGGGAAAACGTGTACCTAACTCGGCGTAAACGAGGCCTCCGGCAAGAGATAATAATCCGCCAATAAGCCAGGCTAAGAAAATGTATCCTGGATGAGGCAATAAGGTATAAATGCGCCCGGCAGTAACAAAAATGCCAATGCCAATCATATTACCGGCTACAAGTAAGGTACAAGAGAAAAGGCCAAGTTCGCGCTTCAGATGCGACATAATGCGGGCATTGTACGGGGACAGAGCCTAGTTTGACAATGCGTAAACCCAATGCTTTTAACCTCTTGCAGCACTAGAATAAAACAAGTATAATCACCCCTAGTTTAACTAGATTAAAACTGGGAAAGAGTCTCCCCCCATGCGGTTATCAAAATCTGCTGATTTTGCCTTAAGAATTGTGGTTGAGCTTGCACATCGCCCTGAACCCCAAACGATGCCCGTGCTTTCTGAAAAACTTAAGGTTCCTTATCATAACTTATCAAAGCTGATTCAAATTATGAGCAAGGCAGGCATTATTCAAACCAGGCAAGGAAAAAACGGAGGTGTTCAGCTTCTGAAAAATGCAGCTGAAATCAGCCTCAAAACGGTCATTGATAGCATCGATGGCCCTACCCGACTTTCCGACTGTTCAAGCGGCACACAAGCCTGTTCATTCACGCCCACTTGCAAATTAAAAGAGCAGTTTTATCAGATTCAAAAGCAGATTGACACCTTGTTCGACGAGGTCAAAATCGCCAGTATGCTGTAAGGAGTTTTCATGAGTCAACAATTGTTAAATGACATTACCACGCGAGACTATCCCTATGGATTCACCTCCAACATTGAAACAGAGGTGGCCCCCAAAGGGTTGTCTGAAGATGTCATTAGAATGATTTCCAAGAAAAAAAATGAGCCCGAGTTTATGCTTGAATTTCGCCTCAAAGCCTATCGCCATTGGCTAACCCTAACAGAGCCCAAATGGCCCAACGTAACCTATCCTGAAATCAATTTTCAAGATATCCACTATTACGCTGCACCGAAAGCACCTAAAAAGAAACTCGAAAGCTTGGATGATGTTGATCCGGAACTGCTCAAAACATTTGAGAAATTAGGCATTCCTTTGACCGAGCAAAAAAAACTCGCCAATGTCGCTGTCGATGCTATTTTTGACAGTGTTTCAGTCGCAACCACCTACAAAGACAAACTGCTCAAAGCAGGTGTGGTTTTTTGCCCTTTATCTGAAGCTGTTGAAAAATATCCAGACATTGTTAAAAAATATCTGGGCTCAGTTGTGCCACATACAGACAATTTTTACGCAGCACTGAATGCCGCTGTTTTTAGTGAAGGTTCGTTTGTGTATCTGCCGAAAAACACCGTTTCTCCGATGGAACTATCCACTTATTTTCGCATCAACACAGAAGAAAGTGGCCAGTTCGAACGCACACTGATTGTCTGCGAAGAAAACAGCTATGTGAGCTATTTAGAAGGGTGTACCGCCCCCAAATTTGACACCAACCAACTTCACGCCGCTGTTGTCGAGCTGGTTACCTTAGACAATGCCGAAATTAAATATTCTACTGTTCAAAACTGGTTTTCTGGGGACCCTGTTACAGGTAAGGGTGGCATTTATAATTTTGTCACAAAACGGGGCAAATGCTTGGGTAAAAACTCCAAAATCTCATGGACACAAATAGAAACAGGGTCTGCGATCACATGGAAATATCCCAGCTGTGTCTTAATTGGAGACAACTCGATTGGCGAGTTCTATTCAGTCGCTCTCACCAACCATTTTCAACAAGCAGACACCGGTACCAAGATGATTCACATCGGAAAAAACACCAAAAGCACCATCGTGTCTAAAGGCATTTCAGCAGGAAAATCACACAACACCTACCGTGGATTGGTTCAAATGAACAAATCGGCCCATCATGCCAACAATTTCACCCAATGTGATTCAATGCTCATTGGAAACGCATGCAGTGCCAATACATTCCCTACCATCGATGTCAAAAATGGCAGCTCAACCGTAGGGCATGAGGCCACCACCGTCAAAATTAGCGAAGATCAAATTTTCTACTTTCAACAACGAGGCATTTCGATGGAAGATGCCATGGCTACGATTATCAACGGATTTTGCAAAGATGTCTTCAAAGAACTTCCCACAGAATTTGCTGTAGAAGCAACACAGTTATTAGGACTCAAACTAGAAAACTCAGTCGGATAAGAAAGGCCCCCCATGTTAGAAATTAAAAACTTACACGCAAAAATCAATGACACCCCCATTTTAAAGGGCATTTCACTGACCATTAAACCTGGCGAAGTCCACGCCATCATGGGGCCAAACGGCTCAGGAAAAAGCACACTATCCAAGGTCATTTCTGGACACCCTGCGTACGACGTCACCAGTGGGGAAGTGCTTTTCGAAGGCCAAAACATTTTAGAACTCGACCCCGATGTTAGAGCCCGACTGGGGCTTTTCTTAGCCTTCCAATATCCGGTCGAAATTCCAGGCGTTCACAATGCCGGTTTTTTACGAATGGCCTACAATGCCCGCCGAAAAGAGAATGGCCAAGAGGAAGTGGATCCGATGGAGTTTGACGAGCTTATTAGAAGCAAACTCAATCTGGTTGAAATGGAACCCGATTTTCTTGAAAGAGCGGTCAATCAAGGCTTTTCAGGCGGAGAAAAAAAACGAAACGAAATTCTTCAAATGCTTGTTTTAGAACCTAAACTTGCCTTTTTAGACGAAACCGATTCCGGCCTTGATATCGATGCCCTTCGCATTGTATCAAAAGCCGTCAATGCCTATAAAAAACCCGAAGTCGGCATTGTACTTGTCACGCATTATCAACGTCTGTTGAATTATATCGTTCCGGATGTCGTCCATGTCATGGCAAATGGAGTCATTATCAAATCAGGCGATAAATCATTGGCCTTAGCACTCGAAGAAAAGGGATACGAATGGCTACTCTAAGCAAAACAATCCTCACTTTCGAACCTGGGGTGATGATAAATACCCCCATACAAGTCACCTCAGAAACCACCCAAATCCAAGTTGGAAAAGGGGCTCATGTTGACTTTGAATTACTCAATTACCAAGGGTCTCTTCTCGTCGAAGTTGGCGACAACGCCCGTTGTACCCTTCTGTCAAACACCCACTGCGGGCCCCAAACGCATCACGCAGAAACCATCCGAATCATCACCCATACTCACAGCCATTTTCAAGGCTTTTGGTTTTCTGAAGGTGGGGCTGAAACCCAAAGGACCCTCACCGTCGACGTTCAAGGTGAACATGCCCTCATTAAACTCAATGGGCTTGCCATACTCAATACCACTCAAACACATACTACCCACACGTTTATGAACCATCATGTGCCCAACTGTGAAACCCATCAGTTTTTCAAGCATATCGTAGCCAATGAGGCACAGTGTGAATTCAATGGCCTTGTTTATGTCAACGAAATTGCTCAAAAAACCGACTCGTATCAAGCCAATCACAACTTGGTACTCAGCGATAACGCACGCGCCATTTCACGACCTCAGCTTAAAATTTTTGCAGACGATGTCAAATGTTCTCACGGAGCCACCGTGGGTCAGCTGGATGAAGAGCAGCTGTTTTACCTCAAAACACGAGGCCTTCCCTTGGCACAAGCCCGATCTATATTGATTTCTGGATTTGCAGAAGAAATTATCGATAGGATTCCTCTGGAGGGTCTGAGAAAAAATATTTTTTTACAGCTTAAAAAGCAACTTGAAACCCTATGAAATCTGTACAAAAAATAAGACAAGATTTTCCGATGCTGTCGACACACATGAATGGGCATCCCCTCGCCTATTTAGATAATGGGGCCACCACTCAAAAACCCCAAAGTGTTATTGACGCGATCACTCATTTTTATCGAGACGAGTATGCCACCATCCACCGGGGGGTCTATGAACTCAGCCAAAAGGCCACACAAGCTTGCGACGATGTGCGGGCCAAAACAGCACAATTTATTCATGCCCCTAGTATAGATGAGATTATTTTTGTCAGAGGCACTACAGAGGCGATAAACCTCGTCTCACACTGTTTAGGCGCTTATGTACAACCCGGACAGGATGTCATTATCACCGGCATGGAACATCACGCCAATTTTGTTCCTTGGCAAATGTTATGCATTCGAAACGGGGCCAACTTTAAAGTCATTCCCATCACAGATACAGGCGAATTAGATATGGATGCCTACGCCAAGGCCCTAAGCGAAAACACAGCCATTGTAGCCTTTGGACATATTTCAAACGCCCTTGGAACAATAAATCCAGTTCAAGAAATGACCATGCTCGCCAAAAAAGCAGGGGCTCTGGTGCTTATAGACGGGGCTCAAGCCATCGCCCATGCCCCTGTTGATGTTCAAGCGATTGGTTGCGATTTTTACGCCTTTTCTGCGCATAAATGTTACGGCCCCACAGGCATTGGGGTTTTATGGGGAAAAAAAACCTTATTAGAGGCGATGCCGCCCTATCAATTTGGGGGCGATATGATCGAATCGGTCAGCATTAACAAAACCACCTTTGCCCCTATTCCCGCCAAATTCGAGTCTGGAACACCCGCAATTGCCGAAATTATTGGGTTAGGTGCCGCCTTTGACTACATCACGAAGCTCGGATTTGACTTTATTCAAAAACAAGAACACTCACTCTTGATCTATGCACAAGAGCAGTTTGAAGCATGTTTGCCCTGTATCCAGGTTATCGGAAAAGCAAAGCACAAGGCCTCTCTTGTCTCGTTCATTATGGAAGGTGTTCATCCCCACGATATTGGCACCATTCTCGATCAAGAAGGCATTGCAGTACGAGCGGGACACCATTGCGCACAACCGGTCATGACCCGTTTCGGTATTCCGGCCACCACCCGAGCCTCGATGAGTTTTTACAACACACAAGAAGAAATAGACCGCCTCGTCAACGCCCTCGAAAAGGCGTATCGTTTGTTAGGATAAGTGATGAACAAAACCGATCAACTCTATCAAGAAGTCATTTTGGACCACAATAAAAATCCTCGGAATTTCAAGGAACTAGCCTCCCCTACCCACAAAGCACACGGCATAAACCCACTGTGTGGTGATGACTACTGGATATCCATTCAGGTAGAAAACAACACCGTTCAAGACATTGGATTTATGGGCTCTGGATGTGCCATTTCCAAATCAAGTGGCTCGCTCATGACCTCGTTAATCAAAGGAAAATCAACCCAAGAAGCACTCGATCTCAAAAACACCTTTTTAGAACTCATCATGACCGATTGCACCGATGAATGCAGAGAAAAAGCCGGTCGATTAAAAGTCTTAGAAGGGGTCAAACAATTTCCCATTCGAGTCAAATGTGCCACCCTCGTCTGGAGAGCCCTTGAAGCCGCATTAAGTCAAAAAGACCAAGCCATTTCAACAGAAAACTAAAAGGAGTCCAAAATGAACACAGAAAAAGTCACTATTTCCGCTCAAATTACCCCGAACCCCAATACCTTAAAGTTTGTATTAGACCGCTTAATCTTACAAGCAGGCAGCATCAATTTTACCACCGTTGAAAGTGCGAAAGGGTCCCCACTAGCCGAGCAACTCTACGCCCTTTCTGGCGTTAACGGCGTCATGGTAGGCCCTAATTTTGTTTCAGTCACCAAGGGGTTCAATACCGACTGGTCTACCCTGGCAGCCCCCGTCACCGATGTTATTCAAACCGTACTCACCACGGTCGAAAAACCCGTCGATGACACCTTGGCACAGCGCGAATCACAAAGCTCTAGCTCAGACTCAGCGATCGAACGCCGCATCAAAGAAATTCTAGATGACGAAATTCGCCCCGCAGTAGCCATGGACGGAGGCGATATTCAATTCTACAGCTATGAAGATGGGGTGGTTTCACTCCACCTACAAGGCGCTTGCAGCTCGTGCCCCAGTTCAACTATGACCTTAAAAATGGGCATTGAAAACAGACTTAAAGAAGAAATTCCCGAGATTGTGGAAGTGGTGCAAATCTAACTCACGGCTAAAGCTTTTCCGCGAGAGACAAAAAAAAAGGAAGCACCCCCTCAAAAGTAAAGTGCTTCCTTCATAGTGACCTAATTTAGGGTCTTTTTTGTTGTTGTTCAGCTCTCTGGCCTGCCCTTTCAAGCTTTTGGACTTGGGCCTCCCTTCGTTCTGTTTCTTGGGTTGGGCTTGCATCTGGTACGCATCTGGACGGTAGCCTCCTCTCAAGCGCCTCCAACCGAAGCGCCTTCCCACAATGTCTCTGCGTTATATCCCCTTCGTCAAACATCATTTGAAGGGTCATGGCTGCTTTAGGTAACTCTGGATCATCCTTATCGTAGCACGCTAGCTCAATATTTGGTTTGGAATAATCTCTTTTTTCTACTATGCCAAGTTCGGTACCAGCTGGGCAACACATCCAACCTCCGCCCGCTCCAGGATTCACACTAGCCTCAGATTTGCCCACTTGAGCCAACATTACAGCTAGAGTAAGCAAGGCCAAGGGCGAAGAAACCGTTCCTACTGAGCCCTTACTATTTAAGACTATAATGGGCCAGCGACTGTTTTAAAGCCACAAACGTTCAGTAGCCATTTTTACCCACTTAAGCTATCCTTTTATACCTCATGAGAAAGAATGAACTCATCCGTTTTGACTGGGCCATTAAAAACATTCTTCGCAACAAGGCCAATTTCCCTGTTTTAGAAGGCTTTCTGTCTGAGCTTTTACACACCGATGTGAAAATCAACTCTTTGCTGGAAAGTGAATCCAACCAAAGGTTTGAAGAAGATAAAGCCAATCGGGTAG
>JAHFDB010000051.1 GCA_023249195.1 bacterium
CTAGTTTTTCTTGAGAAGTTTTAGGGTCCAAAATTCCTTCTAAAATCCGAGAACACTCTTGTTTGAGCAAGTCTGGGCGCTCTGCTATCGAGTCCACTTGGAGAGATCCAAAAAGGTTTTTTTGAGGGATCATATTTTTGAAGACTCCATAATATTCCTTGTTCTTGGTATATACCTCTTTGAGGAGTGTAAGTTGCAAAGGGCTTGGAAATGCCTTGAAAAGTTTCTGTTTCATCTTCATATCGTCACAATAGTCAAACATCGCTTCTTGCTCAGATTCTTCCGCCTTTTGAGCCAATCCAGTCAATCCAGGGTTTGAAAGTGCTGTGAGAATGGTTTCTTTGAGTTTAGGCTCAAGTCCCGTCTTAAAAATTTTAAGGAGAAGATCTACATCTTCCGAAAAAATTTCAATATTCTTTTTCTGATGCAAAAAAATATCTTCCAAGAGGCGTCCTGCACGGGTAACATCCTCCGGAGAAAGATCTTTGATCGAGTCTTCAGAAAGCATTTTAGAAAGCTAAAATCTCAGGCGATTGAAAAGTGGTGGCGCTAGGGGCTAATAAGCCTGCCATTTGGTCATGTACTTTTTCAGTTAGAAAATGATTCACCATTGTGACAAAAATCATAGGGTCTGCTTCTAACAGGGTTTTGAGCTGGGCTACACTGCCTAAATCCGAGCTGGTTTTATTTAACCTTATGGTAGAGGCTGTTGTTACTGAAGAATCCAAGCTTCTTGAAGGTCGTTTTCCGGGTTCATTGACAGAAGGGTGCGGATGTCCATAGCCGCTACGATACAGATCAGGGTTAAAAGGCTGTGTAAAGCTGAAGCTAAATTCTGGTTCTGACAGGTCACCCCCCTCTTCTCCTTCGTCCTCCCCGCCGCCTACAGAAGAGGCGCCTTTTTTCTTTCCCAATTTAGAACCTTTTTTGGGTTTTGCTGTTTTTGTGACTTTGACTCTTAGAGAGGTCGATTTTTTTGATGCCTCTGTTTTAATTCCCGTTTGTTGTGTCTCTACTTGTTTGGAGGCTGATTTTTCAACCACTAAAAAGGCAAATGAGGCGCGCTGTCCCACCGGGAGGGCCTTGGTAACCGCCTTGAGAGTGGCAGCTGCATCTGAAGGAGTTTTAGTCTCTAGTTTTTCCAAAAGTTTGCTCGCAATAGCCTCTAGAGCAATTCCCGTAGGTTTTTTGGGAGTTCCAAAATTTTTGGTATGTTCCTCAAGTGCCTTAGTTGCAAAGTCTGCAATCTCTTGGATTTCGCCCTTAGTAAGTTGAGCGTCTGTGTCATTTAAATTACGTAAAGCATCGATAACCTCCGAAGCCAGTTTTTGAGGTGTATTTTGTTGTCCTGAAATGGGCGCCGTCGCACCAGAGCTTGCGTCTATACCCGTGACGGCACCTGGGCTAGTTGCGGACGTAGGGGACATAAGTGGAGACAGGGGAACTTGTCCGGGAAGATAGGCGCCTTTTCCATCGAGGTTTAAATCACCCGATTCCCCTGAACTTCCAGGAAGCTGTTGTCCATCGTCTCCATCGGAAGTCCTGGAAAGGTATACAGATGCCTTTGAGGAAGCACTTTTGGAATCCACGGGCAAAATGCCTTCCATGCTCACTTGACCACCTGTTTTTTCGCGTATTTTTTCATCTACTTCTGGATTATCGATCAGGTCTGAAATAACCGCTCCAGGATCTTGTATTTTACTGCCCTGTACTGCTTTCTTAACTTCATCTAAAACATTTTGACAGTCCTCAGCGGTTTTGCAGCCATCTAGTTTTGTAAGGACATATTGTTCAATTGCTTCCATGATGGTTTTAATAAGATCTGTAGGCAGGTTAATGTTTGTGGTTCCAAGAAGATCAAGAATTTCCCGAATTTCTCCGGCATTATCAATGCCCCCAACCATGATTTCTCCAATTTTATGAAGCAGTGCGGCGAGTGCTTTTACCGCCCCTGAATCTGACGATTTTGAAGTGGAAGAGACCCCGCTAGAGGAAGAAACCGAACCAGTGGACGTATCGGCAGATCCAGAAGAGGATATTCCGCTACTGTCGATAGACCGAGTTCTGAGCATTGCTGCCAATTCTGCCCCAATTCTTCGATCGGTCATATCTGTGCCCGTAGCCAGTTCTTTGAGAAATCCAGCTATTTTCTCTGCACATTCTGCAGGATCGTTAGGGTTTTTTATAGCGAGCAGGCTTTTAAGCGAATTTACCCCACTATCGGTGGATTTAAAATTGGCCTGAGACACGCTCTGTCTGAGCGCAGTAACTTGCTGAAGAAGCGGTGGTTGTACAAGTGCCATTGGGAGGTCCCTTCCCTATTTAAAGTGTCTAAATAGGATTATCGACACACAAAGCGAAAAGTTTGCATCTAAATATTCTGGTATAATAGTGCATATGAACAAAGAAGTGAATCCTCTCCTGAGGCCGGCTGTTTTTTTGGATCGGGACGGAACCCTTATTGCCGAGAAATCCTTTCTTTTTGATCCAGAACACATTGAATTGGAGTCAGGGGTCGTGGAGGGGCTTCTTGAATTGCAAAAAAGGGGCTTTTTATTGGTGGGCATTACAAACCAGTCTGGAATTGCAGCCGGCTATTTTTCCCTGGAACAGTATTAATTTTTTCAAGACTGTCTGGCCCAAATATTTACCTCAAAAGGGGTCTTTTTTTCGGGGTTTTATTTTTGCCCTCATCACCCTGTCCGTGGAACCAATAGCTATGTAAAAGAGTGTAAGTGTCGTAAACCAAAACCAGGCATGCTTTTGCAAGCGGCACATGATTTGCAGATTGATCTTTCAAAATCCTACATGGTAGGCGACCGACTCAGTGATGTAGAAGCAGGTCAAAGGGCTGGGGCTAAGAGCATTTTAGTAAAGACAGGACTGGGGATCACTTATCAGCCGACTTCCGGAGGTGTTCAGCCCGATTTTGTTGCAACAAATTTTGAAATGCTGCTTGAAAATATCTGCTAAACCCGATAAGTTTAAAGCTCCAGCTCATCATTTAAATAGGAGGCCTTTTATGGTGGAGTGTAAGTCCCCCCAGGATGTTTTATCGTTTATTCAAAAAGAGGAAATCGAAATTGTTGATTTTCGTTTTATGGATTTCCCAGGGTTATGGCAGCATTTTTCTGTCCCTGCAGATAGTGTTGATGAAGGGACGTTTCAGTCGGGATTAGGGTTTGATGGGTCCAGTATCCGAGGATGGCAGGCCATTAACGAATCGGACATGATTGTAAAACCTGTTGTAGATTCAGCCTTTGTTGATCCTTTCTATCACTCAGGTCGCTTATAGTCGTGATCCTCGATACATTGCGCATAAAGCAGAGGCCTATTTAAAGAGCAGTGGCATTGGAGACACCTTCTTCGTTGGGCCTGAAGCCGAGTTCTTTATTTTTGACAGTATTCGCTACGATCAAAACGAGCATGAGGGTTATTATCATATCGATGCAAGTGAAGGCCGATGGAATACCGGTCGCGATGAAGGCCCTAATCAAGGCTATAAACTTCGATACAAGGAAGGGTATTATCCCGTTCCCCCTTCTGATAAATTGCAAGATATCCGAAGCGAAATGTTGCTTACCCTTCAGCAGATCGGAGTTCCCATGGAGGTTCATCACCATGAAGTGGCTTCCGGCGGGCAGTCTGAAATTGGAATGCGGTTTGCACCCTTGGTAAAAATGGCCGACAGCATGATGAAATTTAAATATGTGATTAAAAATGTGGCCTACCTAAATGGTAAAACAGCCACCTTTATGCCAAAGCCTATCTGGAATGACAATGGCAGCGGAATGCACGTGCATTTGTCCATTTGGAAAGACAATCGTAATTTATTTGCGGGTGATGGGTATGGCGGAATGTCTCAGACAGCCTTATATGCCATTGGCGGTATTTTAAAGCATGCTCCGGCCCTGTTGGCTTTTACCAATCCTTCTACCAACAGCTATAAGCGTCTTGTTCCAGGCTTTGAGGCTCCTGTAAATTTAGCGTATTCACGACGTAATCGCAGTGCAAGTGTTCGAATTCCAATGTATCACAGTTCAGAAAAAGCCAAGCGGTTTGAGTTTAGGTGTCCCGATGCAACCTCTAACCCCTATTTGGCATTTTCAGCGATTATGATGGCGGCTTTGGATGGGATTCAAAATAAAATTGATCCCGGTGATCCTATGGACAAAGACATCTACGAGTTATCTGCTTCTGAGTTGTTAAGCATCCGCCAAACGCCGGCCTCTCTAAGAGAGGCTCTAACTGCGTTAAAGAATGATCATCAGTTCCTGTTGAAGGGCGACGTCTTTACTCAGGATGTCATTGATACCTGGATTGAGTATAAATTAGCAAAAGAAGTAAAACCCTTGGATCTTCGCCCTCATCCTTGGGAATTTATGATGTATTATGACATTTAACCATTAGGGTTTGACAAAAAAGAAGCTCTTTGAGTATGATGGGCTCTCTTTTTTGTCAGAAATATTAAGATTATAGAATAGATAGAAGGTAGAAATTTATGCCAGTTCCAAAGAAACGCCGCTCAAAATCAAAAAAACGTATCAAGGGTGCATGTTGGAAAATTGTTCCTCCGCAATTACGCCCTTGTCCCAGTTGTGGGGCCTTAGGTGTTTCCCACAGTGCTTGTTTAGAATGTGGCCAATACAAGGGTAAACAAGTGATTCAACTTAAACAGAAGGATACCCCAAAGGAATCTTAGTGATTCGATTAGCTTTTGATGTCATGGGGGGCGATTTTGCCCCCACTGAAACGTTAAAGGGGGCTTATTTAGCTCTAAAAGAAACAGATATACACCTTGTGTTACTCGGGCCGAAAGCATTGCTTGAGAAAGAGCTCGCCACTATTCCCGATTTTCCTCTTGATAGAGTCACTCTTTGTGATGCCCCTGATGTGGTAGGTATGGGCGAACATCCGGCCCAGGCTTTCCGAAAAAAGAAAAATTCGTCCATTCAATTAGGCCTTAATTTGGTTCGAGACAAAGAAGCCGATGGGTTTATTTCTGCTGGAAATACAGGTGCTGTCATGGCAACTTCGACTCTGACCTTAGGGAAAATCCCTGGGGTTGAAAGGCCTGCGATCGCGACCATTTTACCCTCTAAACAAGGGCCTTTTGTGATGTTAGATATGGGATCTAATGTCGATTGTAAACCTCAGCACTTAGAACAATTTGCACTTATGGGACACTTTTTCTCAAAACTGACTTTAGGAATCGACTCTCCTCGTGTGGCTTTGCTTAACATCGGCGAAGAGCGTGACAAAGGGAATCATTTATCCCTAGAAGCCTACGAGTTAATTGAAAAACTTCCTATTCAATTTATTGGAAATATTGAAGGTAAAGATATTTTATTTGGCAAAGCAGATGTCATTGTCTGTGATGGCTTCGTAGGCAATTGCTTACTCAAGTTTGGAGAAGGTGTCTCAGAATTGTTTATGGATTTCTTTCGCGGGGAAGCCAAGTTTTCTTGGATTTCGGCTTTGGGATTGATGATTTTGAAGCCGGGCTTAAAGCGCTTTATTAAAAAGTTTGATTATCAAGAATACGGGGGAGCCCCGTTATTAGGCGTCAATGGCATTTCTATTATTGCGCATGGCAAATCCAAAAAAGTGGCGATTAAAAATGCCATTTTACGAGGCAAGCAAGCGGCTGAAAATCAACTTGTTCAAAAGGTCACCGAGGCACTCAGCCAATGACATCGGCGGGAATAATAGGCACTGGGTCCTTTATTCCTCCTAAAATTCTTACCAATGACGATTTTGTAAAACAAGGTCTTGAAACGTCTCATGATTGGATTGTAGAGCGCACAGGAATTATTGAGCGCCATGTTGTTCAAGAAGAGACCAGCTCAGAGATGGGCTATTATGCAGCCCAACAGGCCTTAGATAGCTCAGGGCTCTCTCCTCAGGATATTGATATAGTGATAGTGGCCACGTCGACCCCTGATAACCCTGGGTTTCCCTCTACGGCGTGTCTTATTCAAAAACGCTTAGGGCTTAGACCCGTACCCGCCTTTGATCTTTCTGCGGCATGCACAGGGTTTACCTATGCCCTTACTACAGCCGCCCAATTTATTGAAACAGGGTTTTCTAAACACGCATTGGTGGTGGCAACAGACCGATTATCAAAATATGTAGATAGGTCGGATCGATCCTTGTGTATTTTGTTCGGGGATGGTGCAGGGGCGGTTGTTTTAGGAAAAGTCCCTCGATATGGGATTATCACGTCTACATTATACGCCGAGGGGGGCCATGCAGATATTTTAACAATGGACGCAACTCCTCTTATTCATATGAACGGGAAGGCTGTTTTTAAAGTGGCCATTGAAGCACTTGTTCCGGCCGTACTAGACGCGTTAAATCGGGCTTGTCTGACCGTCTCAGATATTACATGGTTTATTCCGCACCAAGCAAATTTGCGCATTATGGAATATGCGAGAGAAAAGTTGGGTTTGCGTCGGGAGTGTATGCTTGTGAATATTCATAAATATGGAAATACCTCGGCGGCCTCTATTCCCATTGCCTATAACGAAGCGGTTAGAGAAAACAAAATTAAGTCAGGCGATATTGTAGTCATGGTTGGATTTGGGGCTGGATTTACCTGGGGAGTCACTATCCTTCGGCATGTTTAGGTAGAACGATCGGTGAGATAAGGGGGAAACTCATCGATCGTTCTATGTGTATTATCGAAAAATGTATTTAAAAAATTTCATTTTTTTTCTATGAGAATTCAGATTTAGAGACGGTCCCAAAATAATCTGCTCCAAAATGATTTTTTGTGCTGTTTTTGTGAACGCGCCATGCTATCGATGGGGAGAACTTGTTGAGTAGGCCGTGTGAGTTTAGATTGAATGGCTGCAGTCGACAGCTGAACCTTGTCCTGTTGACTCTGACCTAGCCCGATTGACTGAGAGTCGCTTTGGGCAAAGACTTTTTGCACAAAGGAAGCCATTTTAGCTGGGGTATTCAGGGTGTTTTTATCCGCTTTTTGAAGCTCTGTTATGAGGGTTTTGACCGAATGTTTGAGTCCGTCGTCTTGAAGGCTTTTTTCCAGAAGTTCGATACGCTGCACTGCGTTGGCAATATCGAGTTGAGGTCCGCCTGATTTTGTTTTGACACTGTTTTTGAGGGTATCTTCACAAAGATTTTGACACACTGTCCGCTGAGTCTGTTCAGAACGCCCCTCTTGCTCAACTGCAAACGAGGCACTCTGAACAGACTCTAGCGGAGCATCCGCCATATTAGCCTTGAGCCCCCCATTGATGCGGGCTCACTTTGTTGGCAACAACGCCACTATCTGCAGCTTTTTCCACTTTTCGTGTCTCTGCTACCGACACCGTTGTCTGGTTAGAACCAGAGGCACTAGGGGCAGGCCCCTGACTGGCCGAGACATCCGAAACGGGAGCTACTTTTGTGTCCTTGTCTGTGTCCGAACTTTGAAGTACAGCCGTTAAAGCTTTATTTAAAATATCTTCAAAGCTGTCTTTTGGTTTGTTCGGATCTTCATCCAGGTCCACCTTGGTTCCACTGACGAGAGATGTTTTTAGCTTTTCAGCATATCCCGCGTTCAGAAAATCAAATGGCCTGGCAGTAATTTCACTCATGATATTCACCCCTTCCTCTTAAAGAGTTGTTGCTGTTTATATACCTGTGAAACGTTCTTTTAGAAAAAAATAATGCATCGAATTTTTTTAATGGATAAATAAAAAGGCATCGATAGCCATGAGAAGGAAGAGCGCTGGCAAATAGTAAACCGATCCTTTTAACACCTGTCTAGCCTCTTGTCTGGACCGTGTTTTTGCAAAGGTGACTCCTGTTTTCAAGAAAAGAAGGCCCCCTATGAGGGCACCTAGGGCATAGACACGATGAAGTAGACCTAAAGAAACTGGCCATAGCGATACAATAATCAAAATGACCGTAAAGACGAGGATTTGGAAAACCGTTCGTCTTCCTGTTGGATCTTCGACAGAGAGCATCTTAAATCCGGCTTTGGCATAATCGTCTTTGTACATCCAAGCAATCGCAAAAAAGTGAGGGAGTTGCCAAATAAATAAAATGAGAAATAAGCTCCAAGCTCCGATGCTAAGGTTTCCAGTTGCCGCAGCCCAGCCTCCGAGGGGAGGAATTGCCCCCGGAATAGCCCCGACAAACGTATTCAACCAAGTCAGTTTTTTGAGGGGGGTATATACAACCACATACAGCAAGGCCGTGAGCATCGCGAGAAAGGAGCATAAGGGGTTTACAAAAAGGGCTAGAATAGCAATTCCACTTGCGCATAGTGTCGTGCCATAAATAACCCCTGCTAAGGGTGAAATAAGCCCTGAGGGAATGGGTCTATTGTGGGTACGTTCCATGAGGGCGTCTTGTCGCCATTCAATGGCATGATTCCAGGCAGCGGCCCCTCCTGAGACAAGGGCAGTGCCTATAATCGCGATGCCCCAAGTGGGGAATCCGGGAAAGGTTTGGCCTCCGGCCATGAGGTATCCCAGGCTTACGCTAATAAACTGCATGGTCAAAATGCGCGGCTTTAAAAGTTCGATATAGGCACGAATATGTTTCATTTAAGCTCTTTTCACCGGAGGTTTCATCGGTCTTACAATTTTGGGCGAACCCTCTATGCGCACGGATGCATCGGGATCCTGAAACATCGACACACTCGGAAGCGCTGTGTTGGTTTGTAAAAACATCGAGGGCGTTTCGCGACGTGGAATGCGTAATTTGAGTTCTTGAATGAGTCCTTCTTGTTCCTTAATGCGTGAGTTTAGCAATGAAATCGCCTGGGTTTTAATGTGCATTTCTTGATCAAACTCTTTTTTCATCTGATCTATTTTAGAGTCATATTGAAGTTTTATTTTCTCTTTATACGCCTGTTTAGCCTCTGATAAAACCTGATCTAAATTTCCAGACAGCTGCTTAGCTTTGTTTTTGAGCTGTTCAATATCCGTTTCTTTGGCACGGAGCAAAAGATCTTTAGTATCGATGAGGCCCCGTAATTGGGTAACTTTTTCCTCAAAGTTTTTCTCCTTTTCTTGGAAGCGAAGCTCTAGAACCCCTTCATCTTGTTTCCATTTAAGACGCTCTTGCGCAAGACCATCCCAGAAATTTTTTTCCTTCTGGGAAATTTCCTCATCTACCCTAAACTTCATCTCTTCTAGCTTCTTTTCAAATTCGATTTTTTTGAATTTAAAGTCTTCTTCTTCTTTGACCCATTCTCGACGTTTTAGCAAGATTTCTTCCTCAAGTTGCTTGCGTACTTCTTGCACTTCAAATTCTCGAAGCTTTTCTTTCTCATCTAATGCCGATTCAAGACGTCCTAAGCGCAGTTGTTTCTCGGTAATCTCACTTTCAAGCAGTTGTTGGCGTTGTGCCAATTGGGCTTCAAGGTGTTTTTTTTGGTCTTCAAAGGCTGTGTTTTGAGTGTGACATTTCTCTTCAATAACCGCTTCTAGCCGAGCCAATTCGATGCGTTTTTTAGATAATTCTTCTTCTGATTTTTGATGCCGGGCATTTAAATGGGTTTCAAATTCTTTTTGTTGTTCCTGCAGAGCTTCTTGCCTCAAATCAAGTTCCGCTTTACGGCGACGGACAATTTCTTCAAACTCTTTTTTTGCTTTTTCCAGCTCTAGTTCTTTACCTGCAATGCGTTCCTTTTTAAGGCTCACCAAAGCGGCCAAACTATCGGTTGGAATTTTGATTTCATACAGCTCTTCCAGGGCCCGTCTTTCACTTTCAACCACTTCGCGAATTTCGGACAACTGTTTGTATTGGGAAAGAAATTTATTTTCGAGAGATTCGACCACATCGTTCAAATCCAACTTCATTCGAGAAAAACTGCGTTTGGCTTTTTCTTGCACTTCTTCCAAAATTCCAGGTAAAGAAGTGACTTCTTTTTCATCAGAACGTGTGGCTTTTTTTTGAGCTCGAGATCTGCTCAATTCTTCTTGGTAGGCTTGAACAATATCTTGAGGTTGGCTCATAGGGGCATTTTAGCCTGAATACTCGTCCCTATGCAAATGATTCCTGGGATTTTATAATAGAGGGTATGTTCTCAAAGGCCTTTTTTCAAAAGATCAGTCGATTCACCCTCGTTTTTGTTTTTATACTTATTTTAGTCGGTGGACTTGTCCGAACCACCGGGTCGGGCATGGGGTGCCCAGATTGGCCAAAATGCTTTGGAAAATGGATTCCCCCTACCCATGTTTCTGAACTTCCCGCTGATTATCAACACACCTATGCACACCGAGGCTAT
>JAHFDB010000052.1 GCA_023249195.1 bacterium
AGTGGGTTCCTTTGCAATCTGGGAAAGATTATCAGGTTTTTTCCTCTGAGGGGAGTTGCAGACGTTTTTAAATCAGAAAGAGATACGATCGTTTTGGTTTTTATATCCGTTAAAGGATCGTTCGAAAACAAGTATGGGCCCTGTTGCTGAAAAAACCTTGAATCTCTTGAAAAAGAACATTATTTTAGACCAAGAGTATCGTGCCATAGGATGTGCGGTTGCTCACTGTACAAAAGTAGGAGTGTATAAATAGTCGTGCCTAAAGTTATTATTGATATGCATGAAATAGAGGTTCCTGAAGGCAGCACAATTCTTCAGGCAGCCAGACAATTGGGGGCGTCTTATGCTCCGCCGGCGATGTGTTATTACACAAAATTGGAGGGCAGCGGGGGTAAATGTCGGACCTGTTTGGTTAAAGTGACTCAAAATTCAGCCAAGGATACAAAAGGAACCCCTAAATTAGTGGCGTCTTGTCGTACGGTGGTTGCCGATGGCATGGTTGTGGAAAATTTTATTTCCGAAGAAGTGGTATCTGCCAGAAAAGATGTGGTGGAATTACTTCTGATTAATCACCCTTTGGATTGTCCTGTTTGTGACCAGGCTGGAGAGTGCGATTTGCAGAATTTGGCGTTTGCCCATGGGGAAGAGATAACGGCCTATGAGGAACCTCGCAGGCAGTATCCGGTTCAAGATATTGGACCTTTAATTAAGTTGCATATGAATCGCTGCATTTTGTGTTATCGATGTGTTTATGTGGCTGATCAGTTGACTGACCAGCGTCAGCACGGTGTTTTAGGTCGAGGGGATGCGGCTGAAATTGGAACGTATATTAAAAAGGCGATTCAAAATGATTTTTCTGGAAATATGATTGATGTGTGTCCTGTGGGTGCTTTGACGGATAAAACCTTTAGATTTAAAAGTAGGGTTTGGTTTACTAAACCTATGAATGCTCATCGTGACTGTAAAATGTGTTCAGGTAAGGTGGTTTTGTGGTTGAAGGGGAGTGAGGTTTTGCGAGTGACAGGAAGAAAAGATGCTTTTGGAGAATCACTAGAGTTTATTTGTAATGGGTGTCGTTTTGAATCAAAAGCACTCGAACAGTGGACAGTTGAAGGCCCTGCGACAGTGGATGTGCGTTCGGTTATTTCCCAAAATCACTATGATGCTCAGAGCCGTCCTGCATGGGAGACACATGCTCTTTTGGATTGAAAAAATTAGTTTGGTTGTCCTTGTTTTTTGCGTAACTTTGGTTATTGCGATGTATGCTACTTTGGCAGAAAGAAAATTTGCTGCCTTCTTTCAAGATCGCATTGGGCCGGATCGTGCAGGTCCATTTGGTCTTTTGCAACCCCTTGCAGATGGGATTAAATTTTTCTTTAAGGAAGAATTTATTCCTGCGAACGCAGATCGTTTTTTGTTTGTTTTGGGTCCGTGTTTATCTATGATTGCGGCTTGTATGACCACCGCCGTTATTCCTTGGGGGCATGATATTGTTATTTTTGGGCAAACTATGGCGTTGCAAATTGCAGATTTGAATGTTGGGGTTTTATATCTTGCTGGAGTGGTTTCGTTAGGGGTTTATGGCATTATGATCGGGGGCTGGGCCTCCAATAATAAGTATTCTGTTTTAAGTGCTATTCGGGCGTCGTCGCAGATGATTAGTTATGAATTGGCGATGGGATTGGCTCTGATAGCCTTGGTAATGCATACAGGATCTTTGAGTTTAAGAGAGATTGTTCAAGCTCAGCATGGAGGGCATTGGAATGTTTTTTTTCAACCTTTAGGGTTTTTGCTTTTTTTGATTTGTTCTTTTGCCGAGGCCAATCGTGTGCCTTTTGATTTGGCTGAATGCGAAACAGAGCTCGTTGGGGGATATCATACTGAATATAGCAGCATGAAACTGGGTTTTTATTTATTTGCTGAGTATATCAATATGTTTATTGCTTCGGCTGTTATGTCGGCTTTATACTTTGGAGGTTATCACTTTCCTGGGCTTTATCATATTGGATTGTCTGACAACAGTGCAGCTTTGGTGGGTGTAGGTGTTTTTTTTCTTAAAATCGCGGCATTTATGTTCTTTTTTATCTGGATAAGATGGACATTGCCTCGGTTTCGTTATGATCAATTGATGAGATTGGGATGGAAAATTTTGCTTCCTTTGGCCATAGCAAACATGATTTTTACCGGCTTTTTAAGCTTGTTGTTAGGATAATTATGCATCCGTTAAGTTCTCGCTCTAGAGTGGTTGTGAATAAAACTATGACGTTTTGGGAAAGGCTTTATCTGCCCGCTATTGTGGGGGGACTATGGATTACTTTTAGACATTTTTTTTATAAGAAAGTGACCATTCGGTATCCTGAAATAAAACGGATTTTTAGTCCTGTTTATAGAGGCTTACATGTTTTAAAACGGGATGATTTGGGTGCAGAGCGATGTACTGCTTGTGGGCTTTGTGCTGTGGCTTGCCCTGCAGAGGCAATTACGATAGATGCTGCTGAACGAAAACCAGGCGAAGAGGGACTTTATCGAGAAGAAAAGTATGCGGCTAAGTATGAGATTAATATGCTGAGGTGTATTTTTTGTGGTCTTTGTGAAGAGGCCTGTCCTAAGCAAGCGGTGTACTTGACGGATAGAATTGTTCCCTCAAGTTTTGAAAGGCAAGATTTTATCTGGGGAAAAGAGAAGCTTGTCGAGCCTGTTGAACCTGAAAAACGTGTAGACGTGTCGATTCGACACTACTTTCAGAAAGAAGCATAGATGGTTACACTATTTTTAGTCTTGTCGCTATTGACAGTCTTAAGTGCACTTTGCGTGGTGTTTACCCGGAATCTTATTTACAGTGTTTTGAGTTTGATTGTATGTTTTTTTGCGATTGCAGGACATTATGTCTTGCTTAAAGCCTCGTTTTTAGCAGTGATTCAAGTGATTGTTTATGCGGGTGCTATTATGGTGTTGTTTTTGTTTATGTTGATGCTGATGAATTTAAATAAAAAGGCCGAAGCTTCAAAACCCTTTTCGCTAAAGGTGGTGGCTGTGGGTGTGTGCCTATTGGTTTTGGTTGCTTTGGTCAGTATTGTTTTTTTGAGTGCTCCACGCGTTTGTTTTGCGCCTTTAGCCCCTGTATCTGGGTCGGTGTCGGCTTTAGGGCCTTTGTTATTTAATGAGTATGCCATTCCTTTTGAGTTGACCTCAATTTTGTTTTTATCTGCGGTTGCGGGTGTGGTTATGATAGGTTCTTATGGAAAAAAGGCAAAAAAACAATGACCTATTTAGAAACAATTCCCTCTGAATGGTATCTGATACTAAGTGCGATTGTATTTTGTATTGGGCTTTGTGGCGTTTTGATTAGACGCAATGCGATGAGTGTTTTGATGTGTATAGAAATGATGTTAAATGCTGTGATGCTATTGTTAGTTGCTTTTTCAGGATATTATCGCGATTTTTCTGCACAGATTGCTGTTTTTTTTATTATGATTGTTGCTGCGGCGGAAGTGGCCGTAGGATTGGTTATTTTTAGTATGATGTTTAAAAAAACGAGTTCTATTGATTTGGATGATTGGGGACACTTAAAAGGATGATGTTATTTGGGATGATTGCCACACTTGCGTTTCCGTTAATTGGTTTTTTTTTAATTACCTTGTTGGGAAGAGTCTTGCCAAGACCTGTAGGGGGGTGGCTTGCATGTGTGTCGGTAGCAGGGGCTTTTATATCTGCAGGAACGGTTTTACTGACATGTGAGAGTTCGGCGACTATCGGGTTGTTTAATTGGTTTGAAGTGGGTAATGTATCGGCGCATTTTTCAATTTTGGTAGATTCTTTGTCTTTGTGGATGAGCGTGATGATTACCGGTGTAGGGGGGCTGATCCATGTGTATGCACTTGGGTATATGAAAGACGATGTTCGATTAAATTCTTTTTTTGCTTATTTTAATTTGTTTGTATTTTTTATGTTGGTCTTGGTGTTGTCGGATAGTTTTTTAGGTATGTTTATTGGTTGGGAAGGGGTGGGGCTTTGTTCTTATTTATTAATAGGTTTTTGGTACGAAACACATGCCTATGCAATAGCCGCTAAGAAGGCTTTTGTGATGAATCGTATTGGAGATTTGGGTTTTTTATTTGCAATTTTGATGATGCTGTTTTTTTGGGGAACGACACAGTTTTCAGTTGTTTTTATCCAAGGGTTAGGACTTGGGGCAGGTGTTCTGACGGCTATGACCATGGGATTATTGATAGGTGCGGTGGGTAAGAGTGCTCAAATTCCTTTGTTTACATGGTTACCGGATGCGATGGCGGGGCCTACTCCGGTGTCGGCTTTAATTCATGCGGCTACGATGGTGACAGCGGGTGTTTATCTGATTGCAAGGTCGCATGTGTTGTTTTCTGGGGCTCCTTTGACTTCGTTGATGGTTGTGGGGTTGGGTGTGGCTACCGCTGTTTTTGGGGCTTTAGTCGCCTTGGTACAACGGGATATTAAAAAAGTGTTGGCTTATTCTACGATGAGTCAGTTGGGTTATATGGTAAGCGCTGCTGGATTTGGGGCCTATTCGGCTGCTTTGTTTCATATGACAACACATGCTTTTTTTAAGGCATTGTTGTTTTTGGCAGCAGGGAATGTGATTCATGGGCTGCATGGAGAACAGGATATTTTTAAAATGGGGGGATTGAGGAAGAAGCTTCCCTTTACCTTTGTTGTTTTTTTGATAGGTACTTTGGCAATTGTGGGGTGTCCTCCATTTTCTGGATTTTTCTCAAAAGATGCTATTTTAGCCGAGGCTTTTGCTTATTCACGAACGGTGTTTGTTGTTTTGTGTGTGGTGTCTGTGATGAGTTCGTTTTATATGTTTAGGTTGTTGTTTTTGACCTTTTTTGGGAATGCCCGATATGGTGAAAAACACCCTCATGAAGGGGCGTTGGTGATGCAGATTCCTTTGGCAATTCTGGCTGTTTTAGCCACGGTGGGGGGCTGTTTAGATTGGCCGCAAGAGTCGATTCTGACCCCTGTATTGGGAGTAACTTTGGTTGTTTTGGCTTTGTCTGGAGGAGTGGCGTACTTTATTTTTGGTAAACAAGTAGATGTACTGGCTAAACAGCCGGTGTCGATGGGATATCGAATGCTGTGGAATAAATTTTATGTCGATGAGGTTTATCAGCGCATTATTGTAGGTCCTTTTTTAAGTCTTTCCAGGGGCTTGAATCAGTATTTTGAGATTTTTTTGGGGAAATTAGATGTGGTTTCATTGAGGAGTGTGCGATGGGTTGGATATCCTTTTAAAAAAATGCAAGATGGGAATAGCGGTACCTATATTCTTGTGATGACCGTAGGTATTTTGTGTCTATTGGTGGGCTTGTTTTTATGATACTTCTTGGGGTTATTCTTTTTCCTTTTTTATCGGCGATTGTCTCTTTCTTTTTACACTCAGAAAAAGGATCAAAGGCCTGGGCTTTGCTCAGTGTCTTTATTGAGGGGTTTTTGGTTTTTTTTAGTGCTTATTTGTATTCACAAGCGGGGTATTTATCGGTTGAAATTCCCTGGATTCAAACGCTTGGGATTCATCTTCATTTTGGGGTTCGCGGATTTGAGCTTTGGATGATGATTTTGAGTGCTGTTGTTCCGGCAATGGCAGTAGTTAGTTCCAGTTCTAAAAGAGCGAATCCTGGGAGTTATTATGGACTTTTGTTAGGGATGCAGGGAGCCTTAATGGGTTTGTTTGCCTGTGCGAATTTGTTTCTGTTCTATATTTTTTGGGAGTTGTCTATTTTGCCTAGTTTTTTCTTGTTAATGGGGTGGGGTGGTTTGAGAAAAGAAAAAACAGCGGTGACCTATGTGGTGTATTCTCTTGCGGGTTCATTTGCGCTGTTGGCGGGATTGTTATATGTGTTTATGTCTGGAGGACAGGTATCTGTTTATGGACAAATGGGCGTATTTATTCTGTTTTTTATTGCGGTTGCGATCAAAATTCCGCTGTGGCCTTTTCATAGTTGGCAGCCGGATACATATGAACAGACCGATCACGCAACGACAATGATGGTGGCGGGTGTATTGTCTAAAATGGGGCTTTTAGGCATTTTAAAAGTGATGCTTTTATTTGCCCCTCTAGGAGCGGTATTTAGTAGTGACAAAGTGATAGGTCTTGCTATTGTGAGTATTTTATATGGGTCTTCACTGGCGCTTGTTCAGGGACATTTTAAAAGAGTCATTGCCTATTCGTCCTTGGCTCATATGGGGTTGATGGCGGCTTCCCTATTTTCTGGGACTTCAGAAGGCATTCAAGGATCTATCTTTCAAATGGGGTCCCATGCTTTAAACGTTGTGGGGTTGATATGGATAGGTCACATTATTTATGAGCGGACAGGGACATTGAAATTGGCTGAATTGGGAGGAATACGGTCAAGGTCTCCCTTTTTATCGGCTGTTTTTCTGGTGGTTATTTTGGGGAGTATCGGATTTCCGTTAACCAATGGATTTGTGGGAGAAACCTTGATGCTGTTTGGGCTGTATAGTGTTCATCCCTTATTTGCCATTTTAGCAGGATTAAGTCTGGTTTTAGGGGCTTGGTATATGATGCGTTTATTCCAGGCCGTTATGCTTGGAAAGGGGAACTCAAATTTGCCTGAGTTTAATTTGACTTGGAGTGAGAGAATTGGGCTTGGAGTGATTATGGTAAGTATCGTGGGGATGGGAATTTTCCCTCAGCCTTTTTTGGATTTTGTAACGCCTTCATCTTTTAAAGAAAGTGATTCTTCATGTACTCAATAATAATCCTGACTGTGCTCGGAATAATAGGGATGTTGGGGGATATGTTGCCCCTAAAGCGGTTGTTTCTTCCTGTGACACTTTTGGGTTTTGCATTGGCTTGGTTGGGATATTTTTTCGAGTTTCCGATGCATACTTCTTTATTCTCTTTTGACCTTATTTCAATGTGTTTTGGCGGGGTAATGTTAGTGATTACAGGAATTTCAGTGATAACTGTTTATGGCTATGGGTCATTTAAGCATGGATCTGAACCCCCCTATACGGTGTTGGCACTGATGATATTTGCAACAGCCGGAGGGCTTTTAATGGTAGCCTGGAGCCATCTGATGATGTTGTTTTTGGCTATTGAGATCTTATCTATTCCTCTTTATGTGTTGGTGGGCAGTCAAGGGGATCGTAAGGCGAGCCAGGAAGCATCTTTGAAATATTTTTTATTAGGGGCTGTTGCGAGCTGTATTTTTCTGTTTGGAATGGCCTTGTATTATGCCGGAACAGGAAGCTTTCTTCTGGGGGCTGTGCATCCACATTCTTTGGTTGGCTCAGCTGGAGTTTTATTGATGATTGCGGGTGTTTGTTTTAAAGCCGGGGTTGTCCCTTTCCATTCATGGGTACCGGATGTCTATGAAGGGGCTCCGACCGTGATTACGGGGTGGATGGCGGCCTTAGTCAAAGTAGCTGCATTTGGCGCTTTGACCAAGATGGTGGGATCTTTGTCTTATTCAGTGTGGGGTTTAGAGGTGATGGGAATGGCGGTGCTTACTATGACCTTGGGAAATGTGCTGGCGGTCCAGCAAGGGTCTTTAAAGCGTCTTCTGGCTTATTCTGGCATTGCGCATGCGGGATATATGTTGTTGGTTTTTTTGCCGGTTACAGAGACATCGATAACCACTGTCTTTTTTTATGGGGCTTCGTACGCTTTAGGAACTTTAGGTGTATTTACAGTGATTCATATTTTGGAACAGTCTGGACTAAGTGCTACGGTAGATGCGCTAAGGGGATTGTTTAAACGCAATAAAACGGTGACGCTATTATGGTGTTTGAGCGTACTTTCTTTGGCAGGAATTCCTCCGTTGCCTGGTTTTTTTGCTAAATTGCTTGTGTTGATGCATGTTGTAAAAGCCCATCATAGTGGGTTGTTATGGGTCACTTTCTTAAATTTTTTGGTGGGTGTTTATTATTATTTTCGATTGATATTGTACCCCTTTACTGGGGGCCTATCAGAAGAATCTGTTGTTCTATCTGTTTGGCAGAAAGTAGGGGTAGTAATTCTTCTGATTTTGACCTGGGGAGCGGTTCTGTTTCCTGAGTTTCTTTTATCTGTTTTTTAAGCCCTGCATATACGTTTTTTTGTTTTCGTAGTATTGGGTTGATACAGGGGGCGTATATTGGATGCCTACGCGATGAGGGTAGGATCGGTGTCGATAGGGATAATAGAGGCTATCACAGTCATAATAGGGTGCTGGTGTAACGAGGGTTTCAGTCGTTGTGTATACCTGCGTTTGTGTGGTCGTGGCTTCTTTTACTTGAGCTTCGTGATTGAGTTTGTTTAGTGCTTCCTGGGCTTGTTCGATCTTTTTGTCTAGGTCTTGGAGTTTTCCTTCATAATACTTTATTCTTCGAAGTTCTGCGATGAAATGAGGGTCAGATTGGTTGCTTTTGTCATAAAAAGCATCGATTTTGTTCTCTATTTCTGCGCGTTTTGCTTTCATGGCTTTGAGCTCAATCATGGTATCTGTGATGTCTTGAGTGAGTTCTGGGTCTGGTGTGCGATGGGTTTGGGTATAGACGATTTCTTTGTGGACAGGAACCACGATGGTTTGAACAGGGACAATACCGACTCCAAATCGAAAGTAGGCATGTGAGGTAGAGGAGAGTATTAAACTAAGTCCTATGAACAGTGGCAGTGTTTTTTTCATGGGTTTTTCCTATCTATTTTTGAGATTTTGAATATATTGTTGTTTCTTTTTGTAGTAGGTATTGACCTCTTCTTGAGTGGGTGGAGTGACAACCTGGATGGTGGTGGGAGGGGCGTAGTCAATGGGGTTATAGAAGTGGTATTCCGGAACCGGGGAGATATAGCTCGGAGCGGGGTAGACAACCGGGGCAATTGTATCGTATCTGGTGATAGTGGTTTGTGGTTCTATCGGAGTATTTGAGAACGCCTGTTGTTTTTTGAGCTCATTTAGAGTGTTTTGAGCTTCTTGGCTGCGTTTTTCTAGATCTTTGAGTTTTTCTTCTAGATACTTTGTTTTTCTGAGATTTTGAGCAAAATTAGGGTCTTGGGTGTTTGCATTGAGGAGAAACGCTTTTTCTATGTTGGAGTCGTTAAATTCAGGATGATCGATGTCGCCTATTTGTACAGAGATAGGGTCTTTATGAAGGGTGATATCGAGTGTCCATCCTTTTTCATTTTTGACGGTTAGCTTGAGGGACTTTTTACGATCACGAATGGCTGTTATGATGCCGGAGAGAATATCCTTGGAGGGGTCTTCAGGATTGAGGATTTTAAGGGTTCGCCCTTCTATGGTTTCTTTTGCGCCTAGACTGCTAAATAGACTGACATCGGGATCGGTTTGTTCATAAAAACCATCGATTTGTTTCTCAAGTTCAATTTTTTTGGCTTTCATTTGTTTGATTTCGGTGGCGAGGTCTTTGATTTGAATGGCGAGGGTATCCTCTTGTTTTTGAACGATTTTTTTGGTTTGAATGGGTTCGTATTGAGGGGTGAGATAGATTCCAAGCCCAAGTGTGATTTGTGTATTGTCAAAATTTGTTGCATTTGGGAATAGGATGGGTAACATAGGCTGAACAAAGGCTTGTTGATATTCCGCCATTAAGTATACATTGTTTGAAATATTGAGTTTAAATCCGAGAATGCCATGGATGCCAAATTTTGTTCCTGAGTCCAAGTGGCCATAAGGATCGTTATCTAAACTGTACATATAGGCACTTACACCTGCTCCAAGATAAGGTACAAAAAAGGTGTTTCGATTTCCAAAATGGTAGATACCCGAAGCTGAAAGTGTGGTTAGGGTAAGCACTAGGTTTTTTCCGTTATCT
>JAHFDB010000007.1 GCA_023249195.1 bacterium
CGTTATTGTTTGGAATTGAGGGGAAGAGGGGGCTTTTGGAGGCTATTTTGGTGGAAGAAGAGACAAATCCCTTGCCTTTGGCACCGATTGCGTTTGAGTATGGGTTTGAGGATTTTAAGCTTGTTTATGGGGGCGAAGAGATGGTGTTGAGGGGGACGATTGATGTGGTTTTGGGGTCTCAGGAGAGGGGGTTTTCTGGGGTTTTGGATTATAAAACGGGTGCGCATGTGCCGAGTGGGGCTGATATTAGACACTTTCGTAGTGTGCAATTGCCTTTGTATCTTTTGGCGGTGGGGCACTATTTCCCTTCGATGACACCGGCGGGTGGCGTGTATTATCAGGTTAAAGAGGCTTTGTCTGTAGGTAAAACGATTGCGTGTATAACGGAAAGTGCCAAAGAAGCCGACTTTTTTGAGCTGGGGCGTAAAAGACCGGCCCTTTTAGATCGAGATTTTTTCGAGGCATTTAAGGCCCATCTTTTCCACCTTAAAAGGTTGATTGAGGCGGGACATTTTAGCGAGGAGTCGGAGGAAACTTTACCCCATATGATGTCTGGGCGGCCTCAAACCTGTAGCCTGTGTGACTATAGAGCCATTTGTACGTATTCTAAAAGGTTTGAAAAAGCATGAATTCGCCTACCCACTCTCAACGCGAAGCCTTGAGAACCGATATGAGTACCTTTGTTCAAGCCAGTGCAGGATCGGGAAAAACAGCGGTGCTTGTTCAGCGCTATATTGCCATTTTGCAAGACAATCCTCACCTCAATTCTTCACATATTTTAGCCATTACTTTTACGCAGAAAGCGGCTGAAGAAATGGTGTCACGTGTGCAATCCATTTTAGAAAAAAAAGGCCTTCCGCCTTTGTATACGCACCGCATTTCTACTATTCATGGTTTGTGTAGTCGATTGTTAAAACAGTATGCTTCCGAAGCAAAAGTATCACCTCATTTTCAAATATTAGACGCTGAAGACAGCCTTTTTTTATGGAATGAGGCCCTTGAGAAGACGATTTCAACACTCAAGCTGCAACATTCTGAAGCACTGGGCAGCTATTTACTGCTTACTTCATTAGAACAGCTCAAAGAAGATGTGAGTGCTCTGTTTTATGTGCGAGATCGTCTCTCACAGCTTACCACGCTGACTCAAGAGGCCCTGAGCGCAGAGAAAGACTTTCCTACAAGAGAAGCTTTGATGTTAACCACAACCTTAATTCAGCTTTCCCAAATCTGCATCACAACGTATACACAGCTTAAAACAGAACAAAACGCCCTTGATTATACGGACCTTGTTGTCAAAACCCATGCCCTTGTTAAAATTCCCTTGGTTCGGCACGATTTGCATACCCAAATTTTTTATATCATGGTCGACGAATTTCAAGACACAGACCCCCTTCAATGGGACATTATTCAAACCATTGCCGGATACTATCCTACCCAAATCGCCGTCCCCAAAAATCTGTTTCTGGTAGGCGACAGCCGACAATCGATTTACGCGTTTCGAGGGGCTGATGCCTCTTTGTTCAATACCCTCAAAACCCGTTTTTTACAGCACTATGCCAACAGCACCCTTGTTCAATTACTTGATAATTTTAGAACCCAAAAACCGGTTCTAGACGTTTTGAATCCCATGTTTGAAGCGGTTTTTTCTGACAATGTTTCTCTCACTTCTCAAAGACAAGAAACCCATGGATACGTCAAAGTGCATCGGATAGAACAAGAAAAATCTGATCTCA
This sequence comes from bacterium, assembly GCA_023249195.1. GTDB lineage: Bacteria > Margulisbacteria > Marinamargulisbacteria > SXXA01 > JAHFDB01 > JAHFDB01. The sequence continues at coordinate 1,734 of JAHFDB010000007.1, forward strand.
CGGGTGAACTTGATATCTCCTGTTCTTGGATCAAAGACCTCATGCAAAAACACCCCGAATTGCAATGGAAGGATTTTGGTCTCTTACTGAGAAGAAAAAAATCCATGGCCGCCATTCAAGCCCATCTTCATGCCCAAAACATTCCAGCCATTATTGAAGGAGAATTTAGGGATATTTCAGAAGACGCACTCACCCTTCTTGCCCTCTTAAAAACCCTCTATTTCCCCAAAAATACCCTTCCCGCAATCCGTGTCCTCTCCGAGTTATTTAAGCTCGATAACACCCAGCTACACACGCTCTACACCCAAAAAACAAAACCAGAAACACTCTTTAAAGAATGGCTTCAATGGGCCAAAGTCATGCCAGCTTCGGCCCTCTTAGACCGCATTTTATCTGGCCAAAATTGGCCTCTAAACCCAGAAAAAACAGCGCCCCTTCTCAATAAACTCAGAAAATATGAAAATACCCCTTTTATTACTCCCAAGACCGTCATTAAAAAATGCGAACTTGGCCTCTCTCTTCCTCAAAAAGAACCTATCGATCTTTCTGTTAATGCGGTCAGAATTCTTTCTATTCACGCAGCCAAAGGCCTTGAATTTCCTGCCGTGATTATTCCTGAATGTGGCAAAAAATTTAACTTTTCGGCTAGTGACCGCCTCCTTATTACGCCACAAGGCATTGGCCTGTCTTTGATGCAAGATGGCGAACAAAAAAACACCTTTAGAAAAAAACTTTTAGAAGATCTAAAACCGACGATTATTGAAGAAGAAAAGCGTATTTTTTATGTGGCATGTACCCGAGCCCGAGATCATTTGCTACTCATTGGTACGCAAAAGCCTGAAACCAAAAAAAGAGAAGGGGTACAGAGTTATGTCGATTTTTGGAGATAAGCTTCCTAGCGCCTTAGTATGCACACAATCAGGCTTGGCTCAATGACAAATTCAAGAGGCGGATGCCCATTTTTTAAAAGCTCGCTTTTTGCAATTGCAATGCCACGACCAAAGGCTTGAACAAACCCGAATGTTTTAAGAACATCGCCTATGTTGGGATTGCGATAATCTGTAATGCCCGGTTGTCCAAAATTCTCTCTTGTCACGATACCATAAGGCCCTCCAGGGCTAGATATCTCTATTCTGTCATTAAACCAGTACACTCGAACGGGCGCATGGGTGCTCTCATAGGTCCGATGTAAAACAGCATTGTATAAAATTTGCTGCAAAGCTGCGGGAGGATACAAAAATGTTTTAATGTGAGTGGGTTGTGACGTTACATTAATGCGGAGTCGGTTATGAGCCGATAGCTTTTCTCCTCCTCTGCGAAGCATCTCTGCCAGTGTTCCGCCTATTTTTTCTTCATCAATCACAGGGTCAGACAACTCAAGGCCATCGATCCTTAAAAACTCAATATAAGCGCCTGGAAGAAAATTCTGAGGATTTTTTCCAATAGCCAGTATCCCCATCAATGTAGGGGTTGTATCCGTAGGAGACACACTCATTTTACATGAAGATAATTGTTCTTCATACGACCGTCCATTAGCTTCTAAGATATCCGGAGCAAAAGCCGCTGGTAAATAGTCATTTTCAAAAACACTTCGAGAAAGTTCAGAAATTTTGGCAGTAGGGATCGGACTTAAATCAAAAGGAAGATTTTTAAAGCGTCTTTTTTCGTTTAAAATTCGCTCATCTTGTTGAGAGGCTATCGATTTTCTTGGGCCCGTTCTCACGTGTATTCTGCCCTTACATTTCACAGGTGGCATATCAGAAGGACATACCGTCACAACAGCGACATCCGCACCCTTAAGATATCTTTTTTCCACAAAAAGACTGGGGATAGGAAGAATGTTTCCATCTGTTTTCATCTGATCGAGTGTCAATAACAACTGATCCGTGATGGGCAAGCCTGTTGGTAAACCTGTGTCGTCTACCCCAACAAATAAAACACCTAACAGGTTGCTGTTAGGGAGATCATTTGCAAATGCACAGATAGCCTCTCGGAACTTGTCCTCCTTGCTAAAGGAAACCGTTCTTTCAACATTAAAAGCTTCCAAGTCATCTAATAATAGTTCAAGCTGATGGTCTGTGAGTCTCTCCATCTAAATTTTTACCTTCAAAAATATTTTTTTGATTTTTCTACTCAAAGTAGAAACGAGTGTATCATAAGATGCATGCAAGATCACTTTCAACATTAAAAAAGAGGGTCTCCCTCTAAATCCCGCCCGGCCTACCTTTCCTTACTGAAAAGTACAGATCATGACCCTGTATGGATTTTTTATGAAGTATTAAGCTACTATAAGGCCACGATGCACTATTCACGATTACTTCTTGTTATTGTATTTATTATTGCAACCAGCCTTCACGCCACTCCCATTTTCGATCTTAAAACAGCTCTGGATATCGGTCTTTCAAAGGCCCCTTCGTTACAGGTTCAAGCTCAAGATCTCTACTCAAAAAAAGCAAATTATCGCCTCTCTCTCTCTCAAGAAAATCCAAGCGTCCAGGCCAGCTTTCTTCCGCAGGGATCGCGTTCAAAAATCGATCTTTCTTTCGATCAAAACCTCATGAGATGGATAACCTCGCCACTAGAAAATGAGGCGATAGATAGCCAATTAGAGTCAGATAGTCTGCTGTATAAAAATGCGGTGGCTCAACTCAAAGTGGAGGTCAAAAAGGCCTTTTACGCTATTCAGGCTGCACAGGCACTTTTAGTTATTCAAAATGATTATACCCAGGCAGCACAAACCACTTTTGAACTTACAAAAAGACAGTTCGAAGCAGGGAATATCAATGAACTGCAACTCAAAACCAACGAAGTTGCCTGCCAAGAGGCCCTCACCATGACTCACGAAAAAGAACTTTCCCTCCAAATTGCCGAGTGGCACCTTCAAGAAACCATGGGTCTTGCTCCTACCCATACGATAAACCTGGTAACAGGAACGTTGTCAGAAACACTTCCCCAAATTCCTTCATTCGATGAATTAGACCGTCTTATTGAAACGCAAAGGCCTGATTTGGCTGCTCTATATGCTCAAATCCGTGCTGAAAAAGCCCACTCCCTCACCCAGGAATGGCAAAACAAACTTGGAAATCTCAAAGCCGGGATTCAATTTGAGCAAGAAGTAGACGGAACCCAATCACTGGGTCCCAAAATTGAATTTAGCCTCCCTTTTTTAAATCAAGGGCAAGCTGCGTTCGAAGCCCATGGGGCTGTTATCGCCTATCTCAATTCTCTCTTGATCACACAGAAACACCATGCCCAATATGCGATAAGAAAATGTGTTTCCCAACTTCAATACGAATCTATCGAAATTATCCGCACTAAAACACACCTTATTCCTCTCCATCAACGCATCAATGAGCTCACTCAAAAACAATATAACTATATGCTTATGGGTGTTTTTAGCCTGATTCAAGCCAAACAAGAAGAGCTCAAAGCCCAAGAAACCTATGTTCAACATTTAGCCTCATTTTGGAATGCATGGGCGGAACTCGAAGGCCAAGTAGGCTCGATACCCACAAAAGGAACCCCTCAATGAAACACCTTGCGCTAGTCACACTATTAGGTTTTTTTTTGTACACAAGCCTCTCTGTTCAGGCACAGCACTATACCCCCGTTACTGTGCCTAACGGGCATACTTTAGAATGGAGATGGGTCAAGGGTGTTAAAGAATTTCATCTTACCGTTGAAGAAATCGAACACGAATTTGCACCTGGTATGAAAGCCAAATGTTGGGGATATAATGGCAGCACCCCGGGGCCTGTCATTGAAGCGATTGAAGGGGATCGCATTCGGATTTTAGTCACCAATAAACTTAAAGAACCCACGGCTGTTCACTGGCATGGGATCTTGCTTCCCAATGGTATGGATGGGGTTGAAGGACTTACCCAAAAAGCGATTCAACCGGGTGAAACATTTTCCTATGAATTTACTCTCAAACAACACGGCACATTTATGTACCACTCTCACGGAGATGACATGGTTCAAATTGGACTTGGCGCAAAGGGATTCTTCATTGTACATCCTAAAGTACAAACAAAAAAAATAGACAAAGATTTTGCCATTTTTGTAGATGAGTGGTACGTCACTCCTGGAACTTTTAGACCTGATCCCAACAAAATGACCGACTTTAATATCTTTACTTTTAATAGCAAGGTATTTCCTGGCACGGATCCCTTGGTTGTGAAAACGGGAGACAAAGTGCGTATTCGATTTGCCGATGCGGGACAAGAATCTCATCCGATTCATTTGCATGGGTATAATTTTAAAATCGTGGCTACGGATGGTGGAGATATTCCTGTTTCAGCCCAATGGCCAGAAACCACAGTGGTCATATTTCCAGGTCAAACTCGGGATATAGAATTTATTGCTAATGCACCAGGAGATTGGCCATTGCATTGTCACAGACGCCACCATCCGATGAACGCTATGGGGCATGACAACCCTAATATGATAGGTGTTAGCCAAGAGGGTCTAGACGAAAAAATCCAAAAACTAGCCCCCGATTATATGGCCATGGGCGAAAATGGCATGGCTGACATGGCAGAGATGTCCCAACATATGACAGGCCCAGATAATACCTTGCCAATGATGGGTGCAGACGGTCCTTTTGGGCAAATTGGTATGGGAGGCATGTTTACCCTTTTAAAAGTTAGGGACAGTGTAGATGCCTCTTCTAAAACAAGCTGGTATCACCATCCAAAAGGGACAGTGGCTTCACCCGTTTCAGACCATGAGAGTTCATTATGAAAATACAACTGTCTTCACTCCACACTAAACTCAAACACTCCTTCGGATACGATACTTTCCGCCCCTTCCAAGAAGAAATTATTGCCGCCATCCTTGGAAAGAGAGACGTTCTTGCCATTCTCCCCACAGGTTCAGGAAAATCACTCTGCTATCAGTTGCCCATACTCGAAACACCTGGAAAAATGGCCATTGTTATTTCCCCCCTCATTGCGCTGATGCAAGACCAAGTTCAGGTGCTTACTAGCATGGGCATTTCAGCCGCGTTTATCAATAGCCAATTGTCTTATTATGAACTCAAAAATATCCAAAAAAATCTTCAAAACTATGCCTTAATTTATGTGGCTCCAGAACGGTTGTGTAAAGAAGAATTTTTAGACCTGATTAAGCCTTTAAATATCGCCTATTTTGTTATTGACGAAGCCCATTGCATTTCTCAGTGGGGCCACGCTTTTCGTCCTGAATATCGCCAATTGGCTATTTTAAAACATCATTTTCCGCAGGTTCCTATTGCGACGTTCACTGCTACTGCCACCCCACTTGTCCAACAAGACATTATTGATCAACTTCACCTCCAAACACCGTATAAGGCCATTGGAAGTTTTGACCGATCCAATCTCACCATTCGCATCGATCAACGGGACAATGGAAAAGACCAACTTAAACGGTTTCTGGAGTCTCATCGCAACCAATCGGGCATTATTTATACGACTACCCGAAAATCAGTAGATAAGTTGTACGAGGAACTCAAAAAAAATGGGTATCCGATCACAAAATATCATGCAGGACTTACAGATAGTGAAAGGCAAAAGGCCCAGGGCACTTTTTTAAACGATACCACCCCGATTATGGTTGCTACTGTTGCTTTTGGAATGGGGGTACACAAACCCGATGTCAGATTTGTTGTGCATATGGATCTTCCAAAAAGTTTTGAAGGTTATTATCAAGAAATTGGCCGAGCAGGTCGTGATGGGCTTCCCTCTGATTGTTTGATGCTCTATAGCACTCGAGACTATATTCTGCAAAAAAGCATGTACGCAGATATTCCCGATGATATCACCAAACACAGCATGCTCAGACGTCTTGAACAGTTTTTTTCTTTTTGTGCCGCTTCAGAATGCCGCCGCAAACAAATTTTGCATTATTTTAGCGAACCGTATCTCCATGACAATTGTCAGAATTGTGACAATTGCCTCGATGACATTATTACAGAAGACATCACTATTATTGCTCAAAAGATTCTCTCTTGTGTTTATCGCATGCAGCAACGCTTTGGCATTCAGCGTGTTGTGGATGTTTTGGCGGGCTCTCAAACCCAAGAAATTATCCAAAATAGATTTGACAAACTTTCTACTTACGGGTTGCTTTCAGATTTGCCCAGGCTAGATATTCGACATTATATTTTTTCTTTGATTAATCAAAATTTTTTAGCCATGACAGAAGGTCAATATCCTATTTTGCAACTTACCGTTAATGCCCGCAGTGTTTTAAAAAAAACAACCCCTGTGTTTGTCAGAAAACGTGTGATAAAAGTTCATAAAGAAAGAAAAAAATCAGAAAAATCCCACTCGAACACTGTCAATCGAAACATGTTGGCGAAACTCAAAGAAGTCAGAAAACAACTTGCTAGCAAAGCGGGGCTGCCCCCCTATATGATTTTTCACGACAAACACCTCGTTCATATGGCCGAGCTTCAGCCTAAAAATGAGGCTGAATTTTACCAAGTTCAAGGGGTTGGAGAACAAAAACATAAGTTGTATTCAAAGGCTTTTCTAGAGTGTATTGCAAGCTGTTTGTCTTAAGACAGTCAGTACACTTATCAAGCTGAATAGGGTATTCTGTTTTTGATTTAATTCTGAAACCATCAAAAGTGAGAATCTTCTATGAGCAACGACAAAAAAATCATCTTTTCTCTGATTAATGTGAGCAAATCTTATCCTCCGCGTAAGCAAGTGCTCAAAAATATTTATCTGTCTTTTTATTATGGCGCCAAAATAGGGATTCTAGGTTTGAATGGGTCTGGAAAATCAACCCTCATTAAGATGATTGCTGGGCTTATTGAACCCGATGAGGGCAAGGTTACCTATGAGCCAGGACATTCTATCGGATATCTTGAGCAGGAGCCGGTGTTGGACCCAGAGAAAACCGTTAAAGACATTGTGGGAGAAGGACTGAAACAAAAAGTTGCTATCTATACAGAATATGAGGCTGTTTGTGCCCGTTTGTCGGAACCGCTCAGCGATGAAGACATGACGGCTCTTTTAGAACGCCAGGGGGAACTTATTGAGTTGCTGGACGCTCATGATGCGTGGGAAATAGATGCGGTTTTAGAACGTGCTATGGATGCGCTGAGATGTCCAGAGGGTGATACCAAAATTGCTCATTTATCGGGGGGTGAAAAGCGTCGGGTTGCCCTGTGTCGTCTTCTTTTGCAAAAACCGGATATTCTTCTGTTGGACGAACCCACTAACCATTTAGACGCTGAATCGGTCCATTGGTTGGAGCAGCATTTGAAGCAATATCAAGGCACTATTATTGCGGTGACCCATGACCGTTATTTTTTAGACAATGTTGCGCAGTGGATTTTAGAACTTGATCGGGGTGAAGGCATTCCATGGAAAGGGAATTATTCCTCTTGGTTAGAGCAAAAATCGAATCGCCTGGCCATTGAAGCAAAAGGGGAATCCAAACGACAAAAAACCCTTGAGAGAGAACTTGAATGGGTCCGCATGAGCCCCAAAGCCCAACAAGCCAAGGGAAAAGCACGGCTCAAAGCCTATGAAGCCCTTCTAAATCAAGATACCAAAGAAAAAGATGCCCACCTTGAGCTTTTTATTCCGAGTGGCCCTCGTTTAGGGGAAAAAGTCATAGAGTTGGATACTGTTTCTAAATCTTTTGGAGACAGACTTTTGTTTGAGAACCTGAGCTTTGAACTTCCCAAAGCGGGCATTGTCGGTGTTATTGGTCCAAACGGTGTGGGAAAAACAACCCTGTTTAAACTGTTGTTAGGACAAGAAAAGGCGAATTCAGGCACTATTACTATCGGAGAAAGTGTCAAAATAGGCTATGTTGACCAAGACCATGCCGGTATTGACCCTGATAAATCGGTCTGGGAACAGATTTCAGAGGGCTCTGATTATATTCAATTAGGGAACCAAAGCGTTTCTTCTCGGGGATATGTTGCCAAATTTAACTTTGCAGGATCTGACCAAGAAAAAAAATGCTCGATGCTGTCTGGAGGGGAACGAAATCGACTTCACCTCGCTATGTCGCTCAAAGGCAATGCCAATTTGCTGTTATTAGACGAACCGACTAATGATATCGATGTTAATACCCTCAGGGCATTGGAAGAGGGTTTGGAAAACTATGCGGGATGCGCGGTTATTATTTCTCATGATCGGTGGTTCTTAGACCGCATCGCTACTCATATTCTCGCGTTTGAAGACGATGGAAAGGGTGTCTTTTTTGAAGGGAATTTTTCTGATTACGAAAAAGATAAACTTCAAAGAGGCGGCAGTCTTATCCCTAAACGGGTGAAGTATCGCAAATTGGTAAAATAAGCGAGATATTTAACAGGCTGCCCTGGAATACTCTCTATTTCTTGCGCTTTTTAATATAAACTCAAAGACAAAATATAATTTAATACAAATACCGTAATCAAAGACACCACCACGGCCTTGGTTGTCATTTCTCCCACACCCTTAGCCCCACCCGTTGCACGAAGCCCCATATAAGAGCTAATAAGGCCTATCGCAAAGCCAAACAACAGTGCTTTAATCAATCCCCCTGTAATATCGCCAACCTTGAGCATAGAATCGGCAGATCCAAAGTAGGAATAGGGATTTACATTATGTCCTACTGCGACTAAAAAGCCACTTAAATAACCTACAATATCCGCCAAACCCACCAATAAAGGCAGCATGAGCGTGCATGCTAACAGCCGAGGTAAGACCAAAAATTCAGCGGGCTCTTGCGACAGTGACTCGAGTGCTTCAACCTGCTCGGTTACCTTCATGGTGCCTAGCTCGGCCGAAATGGCGGCACCCACACGTCCCGCTACCACAACCGCTGTCAACAAAGGACCTAATTCGCGCCAAACAGCCAACCCTACAACGCCACCAATAAGCTCAGCTGCACCAAATTTTAAAAATTCTTTCACCACTTGAAGCGTAAAGGCCATACCCACAAAAGATGCCGTTACCAAGGTAATCGGAAGTGAGTGCACCCCTAAACGCAACATCTGATCGAGGGTGCGTTTGAGCACACGTTTGCCGGAGAAAAGACCCGACAAAGTCTGCCCCATAAGAAGCGTCACATTCCCAAATTCTTCAAAAAAAACAAGGATTTTTTGGCCTAGAAAAGTAAACACTGTAAGAACATTAAACAATAGTCTCGTGAAATTTTCTATACCGTGTGTTTTTTGGAAGGAAAATTTATTGAGGGGGCTTCCTGCGACCTTGTTGCGTACTGAGCCACATGCTGTACTTCACAATCAAAAACAACACAATCAAAATAACAACGGGAATCAACACCAGGGGTGACTTTTCAAAAATATCAGACATCAACCTTGCCTTAATTCAACTCGGCCATTCTGGAGAATAAGCTTCGCCTCAAAGGCCGAGCCGTCTCGCTTTTTAAACCCAGTCTGAAGATCCGTCTCGCCTTTTTTGAGGAGCATTTTAGCCAAAGCCTTGGTCATTTTTTTGCCCGCAATTTCTTTCCAAATGGTAAACCCACACCCTGTCTCTTTCCAATTTCGGCATCCCCAGGCCATTTTACGCTCGATCACCTCGCCTTCGCATACGGGACACTTGCCTACCGATTCAAACTCATCCGGGTCAAACTCAAATACCACTTTGCCATCCTGGGCCAAGGCCAAAGCAGCTACAAATGGTTTGCCCTCTTTGTTTTTAAATCCTTTTAAGGTTTTTGTTTTACGAGTTTTGAGCAATTCTTTGGCCTGTGTCTCGCTTATTTCTTTGCCCGCAATGGTTTTCCAAATTTTAAACGTGCACCCCGTCACACGCCATTGCATACAACTAAACGCCATCTTGGTTTCAGCAACGACTCCCTGACATAAAGGGCACTGACCAATAGGGTTTTTAATAGGGCCTACAGACTCAATTGTACATGCCTTCACCTGCTCAATAATCTCGTGAGTAAATGCCTTGATTTCTTGCATATACTGATCTCGAGAATAGTCGCCTTTAACCATATCAAATAGTTTTTTCTCCCAATTACCTGTCAATTCAGGAGAAAGCAGCGATTTATCTTGAATATACGAAATCAATTGAATGCCCTTAGGTGTAGGAATAAGCTTGTTTTTTTCTCTTTCGATGTATTTAACATCAATTAAACGTTCGATAATTTGGGCCCGAGTCGCAGGGGTCCCTAATCCGCAATGTTTCATGGCCTGTCGCAACTCTTCATCCTCAATATTTTTACCTGCGGTTTCCATCGAGCCTAACAACGTTGCTTCCGTATAGAGTGCCGGGGCCTTTGTCTTTTTTTCGATCATATCCGTCTGTTTTTGAGTCACTAAATCGCCTTTGATGACACTAGGCAACAAGGGAATGTCGTCTTTATCTGACTTATCATCAGCGTACAGCATCCGCCACCCGACCTGTTTGATGACGCTGCCAAAAGACCGAAAACAATGCTTCCCAAAAACCGTGATGATCTCAGTTTGATCTTTCACACAATCATGAAAAAAAGCAGCTAAAAACCGCCGAATAACCCACTCATACAGCTGCCTTTCTTGGGGTGAAAGTTGAGACATGTCTGGCTTTTTATCTGTAGGGATAATCGCATGATGGTCTGTCACTTTAGCATCGTCAAAAATGCGAGACGGCATGGGAAGCTCTTTCGATTGAAGTACCTTAATTGCCTCAGAAAAAGCCTCAAGATGGGTTAGATTTTCTATAAGACTTTTTATTTTGGGCTTCAAATCGACTGATAAATACCGCGAAGAGGTTCTGGGATACGTCAAAATTTTATGTCGTTCGTACAAAGCCTGCATGATAGAAAGTGTCTCTTCCGCAGAAAATTTAAACAAGCGATTGGCCTCTTTTTGAATCTCTGTAAGATCATATAGCAAGGGCGGTTTTTCATTCACTGTTTTTTCAGTCAATGCATAAATCGTACCTGAAGGTGTCGCCTTTAGCTCGGTTAAAATTTTTGCAGCCTCGTCTTTTTTTACAATACGAGACTCGCCATTGTCTAACTGCCACAGCCCCGAATATTCGCCATTGGCATGTCTCATTTGAGACTCAATTTCATAATAGGTTTCCGGAATAAATGCGCTAAAGGCTTGATATCGATCTACAATCATTTTAAGGACAGGGGTTTGAACTCGGCCGACACTCATCACACCTTGTCCCCGGCTAAACCGGGTCGTATAGGCTCGGGTTGCATTAATTCCCACAATCCAATCAGCCTCTGATCGTGACATTGCAGAATGATACAAAGACACATACTCGCTTCCCTCTTTTAGAGAAGCAAAGCCTTCTTTAATGGCCTGATCTGTCTGGGAGGAAATCCACAAACGCTTAATCGGCTTTTGACTGCCTGACAAGGTATAGATATGCCGAAAAATAAGTTCCCCTTCTCGTCCTGCGTCTGTGGCGCAAATGACTTCTTCAACCGAGGCCGAACATAAATGTCCCCGAATCACTTCATATTGTTTCTTCACCCGAGGCTCCGGCTGAACCTCAATCAAAAACTCTTCCGGAATCACTGGCAAATACTCCAATGACCATTTTTCATACAAGGGATCATAAGCCGGAGGATCCGCCAAGCGTACCAAATGTCCAAATGCCCAGGTAACAACATATCCATTTCCCTCAAAATAGCCGTCCTTTTGAGTGGTGACCTTTAATACTTTCGCAATATCTTTCGCCACACTGGGCTTTTCTGTAATGATCAATTTTGTCACTGTTTCCACGCCTCTCGCAATCGCATTTTGACCTGGTCTTGAGTTAAAGGAATATTCGTAACAAAACGCAAGTGATCCCTATTTTGTCGATATTCAGGCTGTTTAGACGGCCTTTTCAAATATCTGGCTATACGCTCTAAATCAAAGCGATATAACACCGTCCCATGAAATAACATGGCCTTATATTTTCGTCTTTGGGCATTCCCAGAAAACTTTAAACCCTTCCAAGTCAGATCGCTAATTCCTTGAACATCCACATCCTCTAATAGCTCAGAAAAGGCCTGTTTGTGTTTTTCCATAATAAACATCGTGGTAGAAGAAATAGTGGCATAATTGCCCTCTAGAGGGTGTATCCACGCGAAATTAAGACATCCCGGACCTTGCAAAACGGTCCCTCCACCGCTACACCGTGTGAATACAGGAATATGATCTTGCTGACACGCCGCCACATCCACTTCTGTTTCCACTTTATTCGAGCATCCCAACACCACAAAATAATCAGAGCTTTCCCAAGTGCGCAACACGGGAACACCCGTTCTCTCACATTCCTCCAACAGCTGTTCATCCAAAGCCAAATTTTCTGCAGGAGTATCCCCAGTTTTATCCAAATACAAGGCCAGATCCTTCAATACGCCGATAAAAACAAGACGGCCTTGCTTCCCCTAAATCGTCCAAGGTATGACAAGCCCCTTTCCGCCTCGGTTTCACCCGATACAAAAGCGCATTTTGCTCACAATTCACCCACACATCCACAATGTCCAAATAATCCCCGGATGTCGCCCCTTTAATCCATAATTCATTGCGAGAGGTACTCCAAAAAGTGGCTATTTTTTCTGTCAGACTATGTACCAACGCTTGGCGATTGGCGTAAGCCACAATCAACACTTCGCCTGTAACCGCATCTTGAGCCACGACAGGAACCAAAAGCTGCCCACATTCGGCCACTTGCTGCAATTTTGAAAAATCTAAGAGCAGATCCTGCCCGTCTTCGAGCGCATTATACTTTGGGGATAGCAAAAGAGATCCCTTTTTCTACACTTTCAGACTCAAAAACAGGGGCATTGGGATCGATCATTTTAATCTTTGCCACCAAGGCATCCACAATATGCCGAGGCACAGAAGCCCCCGAACTAATACCGACACGTTTTTTACCGTCTAACCAAGCAAACTGTAATTCCTCTGGCATATCGATAATATAACTTTCAATACCCTGTCCAAGGGCTGTTTCTTTGAGGCGATTACTATTCGAACTTTGAGGAGACCCACAAATAATCACCACATCACATGTTTGAGTCAAGGTCATCACCGCATCTTGTCTATTTTGAGTAGCAAAACAAATATCTTCTTTAGGAGGCCCCACGCTATGCGGATATATTTCCTTCAATTTTGCAATCAATTTCGCCGTTTCAGTCACAGACAAGGTTGTTTGAGTTAAATACCCCACAGGTCTCGCGCGATCGAGCTTCAAAGCCTCAATATCTTCTTCGGTCTCTACCACATGCAATAAGTCAGGCCGAACATAACCAGAAGTACCGATCAATTCCTGATGCCCCCTATGCCCAATTAACACCGTTTGAATTTCTTTTTGTGAAAAGGTAATCGCCTCACGATGTACCTTCGTCACCAAAGGACACGTCGCATCGATATACACAAGTTCACGCGCCTTAGCTTCTTCATAGACCTGCGGAGAAATCCCATGAGCACTAAAAATCACCCGACCGCCCTCAGGAACATCAGAAAGCGCTTCAATAAACACCACCCCTTTTTTTTCAAAGTCAGCAATAACGGATGTGTTGTGCACAATATGATGCCTCACATACAACGGAGCCCCATATTTTGCCAAAGCCCGATTTACGGCCTCAACAGCACTCGAAACGCCTGCACAAAAACCTTGGGTATGGGCCAGATGAATTTCCATAAGCGAGCATTATATCGGAGATTAATGGGGCGAGCTAGTACCAGGTACCCAAAAAATCAAAGTGAATGACGCCTCCTATCGTCTTTTTTAATCACTAAAGAAGATGAAAAAAGGTCTAAATATCTTTGCAGCTTACTCTTGTCCGAATCATTGCCTCTATCCATACAAATATCCACAATATAATTCACATCATTTGTCTTAATATTTCCATGATGAACCACCTTTGAAATTTCTAATCCATCCGACTTCAAATACACTTCGGAATTAAAGGGAGGTTGTTCTGTAATCAGTTTTGACCAAAAGTTTGAATAAATCTCTGGAATACCAAGAACAGGCTTTTTATACTGATAAAAATAAACACCCATTGGTGTATTTTCAGTTTCTCTAACAGAGAAATATCCTATATTGAGGCTAACACCCTTTTCACTTTCAAAGAAAGAATAGCCAAATGAAACTTCTGTATTCTCCGAAATTTTGACTATTTTAGGATCTACTTCGCAAGAGAAACCAGATGTATCCACAATCAGCTTTCTGTCTTTAATATCCATTTTTAAAGAATCCATAAACCCTGGAGCCCATTTTTTTTCGGACAAAAATAACTTCCATTGACTCACCGTTCCTTCATAGTCTTGAATCAGGAGATTTGTGTTCTTTTTTAGATTTTGTCTTAAATACCAATCCAATACTCCCACTCGAGAAAAAAAACTCATTATTCCAGATGGCGTGGGTAAGGAGACAACATTAACCAGCTCATTTGTAGGCGGGATGGTCCATTCCCAAAACAGCCAACGACGTCCATAGTGATCTTCAAACCACTCTGAAGATTGAGCCTCTCCTAAGGACGTAATCTTTATTTTTTGGTTCCCAATGTCCCGTGTAAAGTCCAGGCCTTTCAACATCAAATCCATAAATTTCTTGGAATGATTAAGCACATCAGAAAGTCGCATATCATCTGGAAGCCTCAAATAAACAACTGCAACAGAGTTCTGAAGAATTGAATATCGAAGAACCCCATTCTTATCTAGAAGAACTTTTCTATATGCAGAATCCTCATTCTCCTTCGATGGATAATAACGCCAATAATGATTTTCATCTTCCATAATCAATTTAGGCAACATTGCATTAAAAAAGGAAGTTTGGACAACAAGGTTTGGAGTAACACCTCTTGGAAAAAAGTTGTGGGTAGAAACTTTAACCATAGTATCCAAAGTTTGAGCACAGAAAGATTCCCATTTTTGTGGCAAAGTCTTAAACAATAACTCTGGACTCTGCGGTAAATCAAAGGTGTCTAAATATCGTTTTGTTACCGTTTCCGACCATCCAAAAAGTGAAAACGAAGAAATGCCATAAACAATACCTTGTTTTCCTGAGTCAGAAAGGATCTCTTGAATGGGTAATGCATAATTTAGATTTTCATTTTCTGATTTTCGAAGAACAACACCCAAAATTTTTCCATCAGAATCCAATAAGGGGCCGCCACTGTTTCCTGGTGATGCTGCAGCAGAGAATCGAAGCCATTTCCATTTTCCATCCAATTCTTCAAAGGTCATAGATGTCAAAAGCCCTTCTCGAAGAACAATCCCCTCACCCAAAGCATTGCCTACTGCGAGTATAGATTTGTTAAGTTGAGGAGAGACATCGAATTTAAACGGACATCTAAACACTCCCTTCTCAACACCAAAAACCACATAATCCTTGTCTGAAGCATACTTTAATATTCTAGTCACTTTGAACACACGTTGGGCATAGTCACGCACAAAAAAATTAGGGGTAAGTACACGAGCGCTTAAATTCATAGCATGAGCCGCAGTGACAAAAATATTGTCTTTAAGCAGAAATGCAGTCCCAATAGATTCATATTTATCCTTTCGCTGTGCAAAAGGAATCAATTCTAAGGGAAGTTTCTTCTCATACAGAACAGAATCACTTTCTAACTTTGGAACAACAACCTCAAAACACCCTTGATGAACCAAAGCCGCCACTTTTTCAGAAGACATACTGCCCCATGTTAAACAACTACTGGTAAGCAACAAAAAAATAAAAACTAGTTTTTTCATTTCAAAACCCCCCTATTTAATATAGCCAAGTCTTTTTTGAGCTATTCCGTATTCTATAAATCCATTCACCTTAGTAGCAAGTGTAGCTTGGTAGTATTGAGTCGCCAATTTCTTATCTCCTATCGCTCGATAAAATTCACCCAAGTAACACATAGTCTCACACAACATCCCTCGTAAATCTTTATCCTTTTGATTTTGAAAAAACGCAATCAAATCCTCTTCCTTGCTTTGACCCATCAGAAATTTCACCAAAGGCCCCGGCCAACCTTCTAGATCAAGATTTGCTTGTAACAAGCTATCCAGATTCACAGGGTTAACTCTATTTAGATAAAGTTGTGATAAAATAATATAAATTGCAGCATAATTTGCGTCCTCTGATTTAGGGGACTCCATAATAATCTTTTTAGAATAAGATAAAACATTCTCATAGTCTTCCTGTCTTGCATAATTGATAACAAGTGGAGGGAGCATACGTTCTGTGGCAGTAGGAACTTGCAAAAGCAACTCATGTAAAATTTTCTGCCCTTTGCGATACTCCCCTAATGCAGTGTACTCAATGCCAATATCTCTTTTAATCTTCGGCAAAGGATTTAAATCAAAGGATTTTTGATAATGATTGAGTGAAGACGGGTGGTCACCTTCATCTGAGTAATAATGTGCAAGTCGGCTCTCCGCCTTTGCAAGTAATTTTATTATTTCTGATCGTTGTTCAGTATCAATAGATAGCTTGTTTTTTTTCTCCAATGTCAAAATTAAGCCTAGCTCTTCCTCAATATTTGAACGACACTCTTCTCGCATATAAACTTGACTATACGTGTGCTTCAAGGAAAACTGATAGAGTTTAGCTGAACTCAATGAAACTGACAAAACAGATCTGGAAAATATTCCTAAAAAAATAAAAATAATAATTTTTCGCATAAGTCTCCGGCTATGTCCTTATTCGCTAAGAAGCGTATAAGCTTCAGTCTTTTTTACAATCTCGTCAAGAGAAAAATTAATTTTAAAAACAAAACAGACAGAACATTCAAACTGCGCACAAAGCCACCCTCTCTCTCAAATCAATGAAAAAACTGATTGAAAAGCTGTTTCTTTACTGAGTTAACCTGATCATTCGCTTGATTTTCGAGTTGTTTTTTCATCGTATCGACCGAGGCCTTAAGTGTGTCTAGCTGCTGTGTTTGTTGGGTAATCCAAGCTTGAGTTTGGGTTTGATAGCCTTTTAACAGCCCTTCGGCTTCGGCTCTTTTTTGCGAGACTGCGGCATCAATTTGTTTTTGAACTTCGACTTGAGCTTGGGCTATTTTTTGCTGATACGCATGGTCAAGCGCGGCTGAAATTTGAGTATCGATATTCGATTGAATCTGGGTATTCAGGCTTCGATAGGGCCCTGTAAGATCAAGCGACACGGACAACGTATGAACAGACTTCAGAACATCCGACAACACCGAATTCATCGACCATTCCTGAGTCGAGATGCCTTCGGAACTCATTTGAAGCGGAGAAAGTTCAAATTGGGTATGACTTTTCAAGATATTCCCCACTAAAGTAGTGCGACTTGTAAATGAAAGTTCACCATGGGTCAATGAAATTTTTTGAGTTTGATTGTTCAGCAAAAGACGTGGTTTTAAGGGCATGTGTATAACAGAAATAAGCAGGGTATTTTGCTTCACATCTCCGGCAGGATATTGCTCGAATTGAAATTGAAAAGAGGCTTCACTATTCAATAAATGTGTTCCTGAAAGGCGGGCAAGTAAAGGCCGTTGAATGTCTAGGGGTGCTGAACAAATATCTTGAATCCGGCCTTCAATTCTTTCACCTTGATGGCCTTTCCCACTCACCACAATTTGCTTAATCCAAAATTTGGGTAAGTGATGTGTTTTCTGAAAGGCAATATCCTCGCCAGGGTCTCTTGAAAAATGAAAATGAGGAGAAGGCATGGATACTTTTTCCTTGTAATAGAGGGCTAGTTTCACTTTATCCATGAGCGGCAATAAGCGCTTTTGAATCGGTTCCATCAAGTAGGCTGAGCCAAAGTTAAAATGTGGTTTTTTTAAGGTGAAACTTTTGAGAGTCGTTTGAACATCGGATTGAGCGGCCTTTTGAATACCTGAAACCTGAGACGTGAGACGTGCAGAATCTTTCTGAAAATCTTGTTGGATATGAGAAACACGGTCTGACAAGGCTTGTGTTTTTTGAAGCATGGTTTGGGTTTGAGTGACTAACGTTTGAACTTTACTCAAATCTCGTGGAAAAACGAAGGGCTCAGAGGTCGCTTTCTGCATCTCTTTAAAAGAAGCGCCTAAGGACTGCACCTCTTTATCCAAAACATTTCCCTTCAAAAGGCTATTCCACTTCTCTTGAGTGGTTTTAAGGTCTTGAATCGCGGCTGAATAGGCTTTGACAGCCTCTAAATTTTCAAGCTTTGGGGCTTTAATATCCGGCAAAACCGTAGAAAGCACAGATGTCTGATCCAAAATTTTGGCCTCTAATTCTTCGGTAAGTTTGCTTTTGGGGGTAGGGGGAATAGGATGAGACAAAGCACCAGAAATACGTCGAGGCGTGTTGAGAGAAATGCCCTGTACATCCAGCGTATCGATCACATATTTTTTCTCAAGCAAAGCCCTCGTATTTAGAACAAAATTGACGGAATCAATCTGAACCCTATTTCGAAACGGTTCCTTTGGATTAGCCACCTGAATATCTAAAATATGGAGAGAAAGCGGAAAAAGGCCAACCCCAACATGCCCAATATTGACTTGAGCTTCATTGCCATAGCTTCCGCCCTTTTCGAGGCTCCATTTAATCCACCACGAAGAGGTTGCCCCTGCTAAGACAAGCAGACCCAAAACAACCAAAAACGGCCCTGCATACTTCCAGCGCAACATACTAAAATTTTGCTTTCACGTTTAAACACCAAACAACCCACTTTGTACCCAAAATCCATCGAATCACACGCCATTGCTCAATTTTGGTTTTCCATTTTAAACGGTATTGCCCCACTGCCCACAAAATCAAAAAATAGAGAGGAATCGCCCCTAAAACAGCCAAGACCATACTGCCCATCATCACCGTGTTGTTAAACCGGGTATACGGTATCAGGGGAAGGTTATACAGCACACTCCACATGGGCTTTAACCACGCAACCTGAGTTAAAACATAGGTCCCTACCTTGCCCGCAAGAGGGTCTAATCCGAAAGAAAGAAGACTTGTCAGTAAAATACCCAAAAGCCCAAACCCCAAGTTCACATTGACCAGATACAACACAGCCATAATGGTAAACGAATAAAAGACATTAAAGGGAACCCACCCCACAAAACTCCCCAAAGCAAACCCCGCGGCCAACTGACGAGGAGAATCCTTAGAGTGAAGGGCCGAAACAATAGACTGTAATTGGGAAAGAAGCCAAAATATCATACGTTTAAAAAGGGTAACATAGTCGGGTATTATTTTGAATCATTTGACGAATCAACCCCTCAAAAGGTAGTCTTTCCCATCCATAAACTTTATTTTTCTAACAGGAGTACAAACATGAAAAAAACCCTAATTTTAAGTATGAGTTTAGCCCTATTAGGTGTCGCTTCAGCAACCTATGCTATCGACCTATCTGGACTCGGAAAACCGGAAATCAAGGCTGCACTAGACGAAGTAAACACTAAAAAAGCAGCCCTTATTCAAGTAGGAAAAGAAGCCAAAACAGAAGCTGCGGCAACAGTAGGGCTCACTCAAAAAACAGAGTCTCCCGCAAAAAACATAGCCAAAACACCCACCCCAAACAAATCCACTACCAAAACAAAGACAAAGACGCAATCTAAATCTGCAACAGCAAAGAAAAAAGCTTAAGCCTTGCTTCAATATATGAACCCCATCCTGTATAATTGCAGGATGGTTGAACCCTTGGAAAATCAAACACCCACCAAGAAACCACGCAATAGTGTGCTAATCAATTGCCTTATTTTTGGGGCCTATGTCATTGTTTTTGGATCCCGCCTAGATAGACTCAGCGGATCCCTTTTTATTCATGCCAGCATTTTAATGATTCTTTCCCTGATTGCGTTTCGTCGGGGTCGTAAAAACAAACAAAAGACGCAAGCCTTGCAGTATATACTCATGGCACTTGGCCTGCTGATCATCGGGTTTGGAACGTGCACCGTTTTAGCAAGCTCATTTTAAACCCATGATAACTGATTCCTCAGAAATAGTACTCAAAAACACGACCAGTCGTTGCCACGTCTGCCGAAAACTCAAACCCGCACAGGTCATCAAAACAACCCTCAATGGACAGGAACAAATTCTCATGCGGCGCCACTGCGATTGTCATGGCACCCACGAGTTTGTTATCGCCTCTGATGCCCGATTTTACTGGCTTGCCAAGGGAAACCCCCTCAATACAGGGTGTGGATGCGGACCGACATGTTCACCTGCCGGCGAGGGAAAAGAAGGTTTTTTAGGTGACAACGCCCTCAATGAGGCGAAAAAAGGGACCCTAGAGGCACTATCCACCTGCCTCGCTTTGATTGAAATTGTAGATTCCTGCAATCTTGCCTGCCCCACCTGCTTTGCAGATTCTCCGGTAGGGGTTCGTGATGCCAAGTTAAAATACCATTCTTTTGATACCCTCACCGCTCGTATTCAAGGCGTACTTGACCGAAAAGGGCATATCGACATTCTCCAGTTTTCAGGAGGAGAACCCACCCTTCATCCTGATTTTTTCCGACTAGTAGCATGGGTGCGGTCAAACCCTGGAATCGATTATCTGTTAATCAATTCTAACGGCATTCGATTTGCAAAAGAGCCTGCATTTCTTGAAGAAATGGGCCGTTTATATCGCCAATACGATAACATCCAACTTTACCTCCAATACGATGGTCCTCAAGAAGCCGGACAAATAGAACTGCGTGGAACTGATCTGCGCGATATGCGGCTAGAAGCCATCCAAAATTGCGAACGTATCGGCCTGCCTCTCACATTGGCCATGACAGTCACCGAGGAAACCCTGCCTTATCTTTGGGAAACCGTTCTTTTCGCTCGAAAATTCAAGCACATCCGCGGCATCGGGTTTCAACCCCTATTTCTATCTGGAAGAACCTCGGTAAAAAGGGCAGGCCCACTGCCTCAACCCCTCACCACTGCCGATATTTTATTGGGACTCAATAATCAATCTCAAGGAGAACTGTCTCTTGACGACTTCACCCCACTTCCATGTGGCGACCCCAATTGTGCCACTATCGGATGGCTATTTCGCATGAACGACACCTATTATTCGCCTTCAAAGTTTGGGGTAGATATCGCCGCACTTCAATCAAGTTTACCGGACAGAGTCCATTACACGATTGAAGACCTTAAAAAATGCGGTTGTGACAACACCCCTCTAGGGGATTTAATGAAATCATTCGAGGCTACAGAATCCAATGCTTTTCGATTATTTGTGAAGCCTTTTATGGATGAGCGCACCTGGGATGAAGACCGTATTGATCGGTGCTGCACACATGTGATTCGACCTGATGGACAACTCGATTCCTTTTGCCGCTATTATTTTGGATCTGTTGCAGAAAATTCAGGATGTTGCTAAGCCTTCCGTCCATCATACGACTCCCCTTACCTATTCACCACATCACCGACATTCTGTCCTTTTATCTGGGCTATCGCTATTACCTTTCTCTAAGAAAACGGTATGGAGACACCCTCCCCGACACCCACAGAAATATCCTTATCATTGGGGCCGCATTCGGAGCTCTAATCGGATCTAGACTTCTTGCTTCTCTAGAGAATTTACACGCTTTTTTCAACCCACCCTCTTTACTCTATTACTATGCCAACCAAACCATTATTGGAGGGATCATTGGAGGGATCATTGGGGTAGAAATTACTAAAAAAACAGTCGGAATCAGACCTTCCACAGGAGACCTTTTTGTCTTTCCTTTAATGCTTGGAATCGCAGTAGGCCGAATAGGCTGTTTTTTAACCGGAATATCCGACGGAACAACGGGAATACCCTCAAAGCTGCCATGGGCTCTGGATCAAGGAGACGGAATCATGCGTCATCCCACTTCACTTTATGAGATTCTATTTCTGGGATTTCTAGCAATCGTTTTAAAACAACTTTCTCAAAAAAAAGCCCTCAAAAATGGGGTTTTATTTCGACTATTTATCATTTTCTATTTTTTATTCAGAACGGGAATCGAGTGTATTAAACCCGTCGAACATGTGCTGTGGCAACTTTCTGTGACTCAAATAGCCTGCCTCGGAGTTTCCGGATATTATATAACGACTTTATTTAGGGATAAAGCCTTATACACTCCCACCCAGACTCTGTCTTAGAAAATAAAAATCGGTCGTGGAGCCGATACGGTTGCTCGATCCAAAATTCTATTTTTTGAGGGATCACCCGATAGCCTTGCCAATGAGACGGTCGAGGCACCTCTTTTCCCTCATACAACCGCTCTATTTGAGCTGTTTTTTCAATCAAAAAATCTCGACTTTCCAGCAGCTCACTCTGGCTAGACGCAAGGGCACCTATTTGGCTCATTCTGGGTCGGGTATGAAAATAGACATCCGAATCTTCGTCCGACACGTCTTGGGCAGTCCCCAGAATACGAACCTGTTTCCCCAACGCTTCCCAGTAAAATACCAAGCTCACTTTTGAACAGTTCTCTAAAGATTTTCCCTTAGTCGATTGCCTGTTCGTAAAAAACACAAATCCCCCCTCAGAAATTCCCTTCAAAAGCACCATCCGACCCTCAGGAAATCCCTCAAAATTCAGGGTAGACAAACACATCACCGTTGGATATTTAATGTGAGAATTTTGACTTGCTTCTTCAATCCAAGCCGCCACTTCCTGAACAGGATCTTGAGTGTCTAGTCTCATACTATTTCTTCCTTTCTATAAGTTGGCATAATTTATGAAAAAGCCGAACATCACGTTCTTCAAGTTGCGTACGGTTTAATACACGTCGAAAAAGATTCACAAACTCTTCGGGACCTTTTCTCATATCAATTGGCAAAACGGACATCGTTTCTTCAAGATGTCTAAACAAAAGATCTACCTCCGATGCTTTAGCCAAATTCCACTCATAAATAGGCGCTTTTTCTGCAGAAGCCAAATAGAGTTCATACGCATACAACATAACCGCCTGAGACAGATTGAGGGCAGGATGATCCGATTTACTAGGAATACGGGAAATCCATTGGCATTGGGCCAGTTCTTCATTTGTTAAACCATTATTTTCGCGACCAAATAAAATAGCCACTTTAAGACCTGCCTGAGCCATACTTGCAAGGGTTATTCCAACCTCTCTTGGAGCTACAATAGGGGGGTGCGACCCTCTTTGCCTTTGTGTGGTGCCAATCACAAGATGCATCCCCTCGATAGCCTCCTCTAATGTCGAAACTTTACGAATCGAGCGAATAACATCCTCTGAGGCCCATCCGAGCTTAAAGGTCTCCTCAACCATGTAGTCTACAGGGTTTACAAGGGTAATATGTGAAATCCCCATATTCTTGCATGCGCGACATATCGACCCAATGTTTCCAGGATGGTGGGGTTCTACAACCACAAAAGTAATCGTCTCTAAAGAAATAGCCATGCTCAGCAATGTAGCATATCTTGACAAGCCCTTGTACATAGGAAATACTTTTAGAAAGTTCACCATTATTTTTTTAGTAAAAGGAGTTTTTTTCAAAATGAAAAAACAAAAAATGTTAATGGCTTCAGTAGCTGGTCTACTTGCAGCAAATTTGATAGTAGGTTCAGTTTTCGCTCAAGCAACTGCAGCCCCAGCTCCATCTCCAGCAGATAAAGCTGTGGAAAAAAAGCTAGATGCACCTAAGCCTGCTAAAAAAGGCCATAAAAAAGCAACGAAGAAGGCTGATTCAACTGAAGTAAAAGCCGACGACAAAGCCGCAGACAAAGCAAAAGATTCTTGCAAAGGCAAAAACGGATGCAAGGGAAAAGATGCTTGTAAAGGCAAAAACGGATGTAAAGGTAAACATAAAGATTCTTGCAAAGGTAAAAACGGATGCAAGGGTAAAGATGCTTGCAAAGGTAAAGAAGCAAAAGCACCAGAAGGCGCAAAAGCAGCTCAATAGGTCCCAGGTTTAATTGAAAAATAGCCAAGCAGTCACGCTTGGCTATTTTTTTTACCCCGACAAGGAATAATGATGCCCCCACAAAGAAAAAAATTTAATGTCCCCTACCTAGGCTTTGGAATAGGTCTTCGCCCTGTACATTACAAGGACCTACTCGAAAACCCACTTAGCGTCGACTGGCTAGAGATTATTTCAGAAAATTTTTTATTAGAGGGGGGCCGCTCGCTTTATTATTTAGACGCATTTTGCGAACAGTATCAACTTGTTCCTCATGGGGTATCTCTTTCAATTGGAAGCGCCAATCCATTAGAAGAAACCTATCTGACGAAACTCAAAAAACTAATCACAAAAACAAAATCACCATGGTTTTCAGACCATTTATGTTGGAGCAACTACAAGGGAAAAAGCTACCACAATTTGATGCCCTTACCCTATACAGATGCCATTATCGATTATGTCTCTCAACGTATTCGCATGGTTCAAGATTTTATGGAAAAACCTTTTTTGTTAGAAAATGTCTCTAGCTACGTTGAATTTACAGACTCAACCATGCCGGAATGGGAGTTTTTAGTTCGCATCGCCGAAAAAGCAGACTGCGGACTTCTGTTAGATATCAACAATATTTATGTATCATCACGCAACCACGGATTTGACCCGCTTGCCTATTTGAATGCTATCCCCCCAGAGCGTGTCATTCAATATCATATTGCAGGACACGATGACAAAGGCAGTTATGTGCTTGATTCTCACGATCACCCGGTGCGAGACGAAGTGTGGGAACTCTATGCCAAAGCGATTCCCTTATTTGGGAACACCTCGTTGATGATCGAGCGTGACGACCACATCCCGCCCTTACCCGACCTATTGAAAGAACTTGAATATGCAAAAAAAATCCACCAAGACGTTACCCGCTAATCCGACCCCTCCGCCTATTCTTGAAACCATTCAAGAATGGATGGGAGACATGGTTTCCGCCCCTTCTTTTGACAAAAAGAAAACCAAGGAAAAAAAGAAAGCCAATCACTTTCTTACCGCCTCAAATAAACTTTCTTCTGAAGAACGTCTCAATATCTATATCAACGACTATTGGCCCCGCTGTATTGACTCTTTAGCCGAAGATTTTCCAGGACTTCAACATCTTTTGGGAGAAGCTGGCTTTGAAACATGGATGGAAAAATACCTCACCCAATTTCCCTCTCACCATTTTACCCTCTTTTACCTAGGAGAAGACCTTTTTTCATTTATGGAAACCCACTATCACGACTCTAATAAAGCCCTTGTTTTAGATTGCATAACCTATGAATGGGCAAAATCTGCCGCCTATTTTCTAGGAGAAGACCCTCCGTTTAACCCTGAAACACTTTCCGAAGCTCAAAAAAACCGACTGCCTCAATTAGCCCTTCAACTTCAGCCCTTTGTGTTACCTATCGCCTTAAACTATGACCTGCCCAAATGGTCCTCTAAAGAGTTTGAAAAAGAACCCAAAAAACGCGACACCTATGCCGTCATCTTTAGACAAGAGTATCAGGTAAAAGAACAACTCATCTCCCATGCTTTTTACAAAGTATTATTACAATTAAAATCAAAAAATAGCCTTGAAAACACCCTAGATACGGTTATGGCCTCCCTCCCAGAGAAAGACCACAGATATCTAGAAGATAATCTGTTTAATTGGTTCAAACTCTGTGTCCAAAAAGGCTGGATTCGCCATCCTAAAAAATAGGCTATAATAGAACAGATCTCTACTCACTCTGAAAGGGTTTTTATGACCAAAATTTCTGCGTTTCTAACGACACTTTTCGAACTACTGTCCTCTAAAAAAGAGTTCATTTTATTAATCATCCGCCTCAGCGTCAGTGCTGTTTTTATTCAAACAGGATGGGGAAAACTGGTTCATATCAAGGAAACCACAGCCTTTTTTGAAGTGCTGCACATTCCCTTCCCCTTTTACAACGCGGTTCTAGCTTCTTTAACCGAATGCCTGGGTGGAATTTGTATCGGATTAGGCTTTGCAACGCGTCTGATGTCCATTCCATTAACAGTGATCATGGCCATCGCCATCATCACTGCACAGTCGGGTGACATTCATTCCATCGCCGACTTTATCCGACTGCAAGAGTGGGACTATATCATGTTCTTTTTATTCTTGCTTTTTAATGGTCCAGGCCGATACAGCCTCGACACATTTATTCGGAAAATATTCCCATCTGCCTAAACTTTTGATATCGCTCTTCAACAAACAGCTCAGAATCCGTCGTTTTTTTATAGGCATTGAGATCTTTTTGAATGACTTTTTTAATCGCATCTGCAGTGTCTTGCCAACTATAGTGAGCCCCCCCAACAGGTTCTTTGACAATCCCATCTGCAATGCCTAAGTCTACAATATCTTTCGCTGTAATTTTGAGGCTTTTTGCCGCACGCTCCGACTCTTTTGCATCTCGAAATAAAATCGACGCACACCCTTCAGGAGAAATCACCGAATAAACGCCATATTCAAGCATATAGAGTTTATTGGAGACCCCAATACCCAAAGCGCCACCAGACCCGCCTTCCCCAATAACAAAAGACACCACAGGCACGGTTAATCCGGTCATTTCACGCAAATTTCTGGCAATGGCCTCTGCTTGCCCACGTTCTTCCGCTTCAATGCCAGGAAAAGCCCCTGGAGTATCAATAAACGTAACAATAGGAATGCTAAATTTTTCTGCCATTTTCATAAGTCGAAGTGCTTTGCGATACCCCTCTGGGTTTGGCATACCAAAATTGCGATAGATATTTTCCTTGGTATCATGCCCTTTTTGATGACCAATCACCATCACGCGGTGTTTTTTCAAAGTCGCAATGCCCCCTACAATAGCCGGATCATCTTTAAAGGCCCTGTCCCCATGCAGCTCCATAAAATGATCAAAAATAAGCTGACACAGACTTAAGGTATCTGGACGATTAGGGTGCCGTGAGATTTGCATCACTTGCAAAGGGGAAAGCTGCGAATAAATATCTTTTTTTAGAAGTTCTGCCCGCTTTTCAATTTTGGCAATGTCGTCTTCTAAAGACATGCCCCCCTCTTTGGAGAGTTCTTTGAGTTGTGAAATTTTGTCATAAAGTTCAACAATGGGCTTTTCAAAATCTAGTTTTTTCATAGGAGACCCTTTATAACTCGCAAGCCACAGGGCTTAGAATGGCAACAATTCTTGAGAGGGTTTCTCTCATATCCTTACGCTGAACGACACGATCGACCATGCCATGTGAAAGCAGAAATTCTGAGCGTTGAAATCCGTCCGGCAATTTTTGTCGGATGGTCTGCTCAATCACCCGAGGCCCAGCAAAAGACACCAAGGCACCAGGCTCGGCCAAATTAACATCTCCCAGCATAGCAAAACTGGCCGATGTCCCCCCCGTCGTGGGGTCACATAAAACAGAAATATAAGGCACGTTGACTTTGGCTAATTTATGAAGTGCGGCACTTGTTTTAGCCATTTGCATCAAACTCATAATGCCTTCTTGCATTCGAGCACCCCCCGAAGAAGTAAAAATAATGACAGGGTTTTTATTCTCAACGCCCAGCTCAATGAGTCGAGAAATTTTCTCACCTACCACCGACCCCATAGAACCTCCCAAAAAGGCAAAGTCCATAATACCCACATTAACATCTTGCTTTTTTAAGCGCGCTGTTCCCGTAACGACAGCATCATTTTTCTGGGTTTTTGCTTGGGCTTTTTTGATACGATCCACATATTTTTCTGTGTCTTCAAATTTAAGAAAATCAATCGGCTTTAAATGGGCATCCATTTCTTGAAAAGAATCAAAATCAAAAATATATTTCAACCGTTCTTCCGGCGTAATACGAAAATGAAATTGACAATTAGGACATACCTTATGGTTTAAATCGAGGTCTTTTAGGAATAAAACCTCTGCACATTTTGTACATTTAATCCATAAATTTCCAGGAATGTTTAACTTTTCTGTAACAACACTACTTTTATCTTTTTGTGAGAACCAATCCAGTATGGACATAAGGATCCTTTATTGACATGGAGGCTGATTGCAGTATAAAATCCGGCATATCATACTAACGACAGTATTTTTATGTCAATTCATTGAAGGAAACAACAACTATTATGGCAAACACAAAATCGTCTAAAAAAGACATTCAAAATAACCAAAGAAATAAGGCTAGAAACACCAGCGTCCGTTCAAAAATGAAAGGGGCTGTCAAAAAGGCTCACACTGCCATCGAAACAAAAGCCACGGAAAAAGAAACCGTTGTCAAAGAAGCCTTAAAAATTATCGACAAAACAGCAAGCAAAGGGGTTATTCACAAAAAAACCGCTGCAAGAAAAAAATCAAGACTTACTAAGGCTGCCAATAAAATCGCCCCCACAACAAAAACAATCAAAGCAACCAAAGCAAAAAAAGCAGCAAAGAAATAAGTTCTCTTCTCCCGATGAAACAACACCTGTTCATTCTGTGGGTTTGTCTTGTCGGGAGTTTTCTCTCACCTTCGCTACATGCCCTAGAACACGCCCAACAAAAAATTGCGATTAACTCCCACTTATTCACTGTGGAAATTGCAGATACGCCCGATAAACGCGCTCTGGGGCTCATGTTTCGAGAACACCTCGCCCCTACCGAGGGCATGTTGTTTTTTCTAGACAAAGAAAGCCTCGCCCCCTTTTGGATGAAAAACACCCCACTGTCTCTGGACATACTGTGGATCAACTCAAAAAAAGTCATTGTCTCGATTAAGAAAAAAGCCACTCCTTTCAGCGAAGAACCGTTAAATCCTCATCAAAAAGCCCTTTATGTTCTAGAAATTTCCGGAGGTCTCAGTGACGCGTTCGGCCTAAAACCGGGACAACACGTCCGCTTTATTCCTTGAAAGTACGCATCCAAAAATACCTGTCACAGAACCACATTCTTTCCCGAAGAAAAGCTGAAGAATATCTGCTTAAAGGCTGGATTTTTGTCAATGGACAAGTCGTTACCCAGCTCGGTTTTGCCATTGATCCAGACATCGATATCGTAACTTTGCATCCCTCCGTATCTCACATTCAAACACAACACCGCTACATTGCCTTTCATAAACCCAGAGGAATTGTAAGCAATTGCCCCCAAGACAACGAAACGCAAATTACCGACCTTTTACCCGCGTCACTCCAACACCTCAATACCCTGGGCAGACTCGACAAAGAGTCTGAAGGCCTTATTTTACTCACCGATGACGGTGTTTTTGCCAAACATGTGATGTCCCAAGAACATGAACGTGAATACGAAGTATGGCTCAATGCCCCACTGACTCAGGAAAAAGTCAAAGAACTCGAAAAAGGCATTGTATTATTCGGAAAAAAAACACTTCCCTTGACGATTTCACGCATCACCCCCACCCAATGCACCCTTCGGATGCGGGAAGGCAAAAACAGGCACATCCGCCGCATTATGGAGTGGGCACTGCTAAGAGTGACGCGCCTTAAACGTTATAAAGTGGGTGCCGTATCTCTAGGGAACCTAGAAAAGGGTGCCTATCGCAATTTAAGTGAAGAAGAATATCTCTCATTT
Source organism: bacterium (assembly GCA_023249195.1). Classification (GTDB taxonomy): domain Bacteria; phylum Margulisbacteria; class Marinamargulisbacteria; order SXXA01; family JAHFDB01; genus JAHFDB01. The sequence continues at coordinate 31,024 of JAHFDB010000007.1, forward strand.
GGGATGACGATAAAAAAAGAAAATACACCTTAAGCTAAAAGTCACAATTAAGATATACTGGGGGCTATGAACAAACAAGAAATAAGTAACGGAACCTTAATTGATGTACGAAGCATCGAAGAATTCGCCCAAGGGCATCATCCTGACTCACTCAATATTCCACTCGATCAGCTGGAACACGCTTTAGTGAATGTACACCAGTACACAGCCCCTATTTATCTCTGCTGTGCGTCTGGTATCCGCAGCGATTACGCCGCAAAGTGGCTTCGAAACCAAGGGATAGACGCGGTTAACGTGGGTGGCTGGGAAAGTTTGCTTCCTGATTCAAATGAGAAAAACCCCAATGTCTCATGAAACCCCACGATGGGTATATCGCTTCGACAATTACAAGCGTGCATTTATCCTGTTGCGAGAGGCTATTGAAACGTTAGAGGAAAGAGACCTGACTCAACTTGAAAGAGAGGGTGTTATCCAACGATTTGAATATACATGGGAATTGGCCTGGAAAGTACTCAAAGACTACCTCGAATCTGAAGGCATCATTCTAGATAAAATCACTCCAGCGGCAGTCATCAAAGCAGCATTTTCAGCAAAAATTATCGCCGATGGCGAAGGCTGGATGAAGGTCCTCGATTCCAGAAACAAAATGTCACACACCTATAATTTCCATGATTTTGAAAAAACCATCCAAGACATACAAAAACACCATCTTCACCTTTTGGATATCCTCTATCTCAAGCTACTAGAAGCCAGGGAAAGGGACACCCCATCCCATGCCTAAGCATGGTCTAAACACGCATCAAATAGACACACTTCGCCGCATACTATCGTCTTTTGCACCCCAAATAGAATCTGTCGGTCTTTTTGGCTCCCGCGCTACGGGCAAGTATAAAGAAAATTCCGACATCGATCTGGTCATCTACGGTCGTCTCACAAAGGACTACGAACAACGAATTTGGACCGTGTTGGACGAAAGCTGTTTATCCGTCCCGGTGGATGTCACCCTCTACGACCATATCCAGCACCCGCTACTAAAAAACCATATTGATACCGTTATGATGCCGCTTTTTTCTCAGCGAGAATTGCTGGTGGCCTCAGTAGCTAAAAAACATGCCACTTCCCGTCCACAAACAGGTTCTAATCTAGGTTCTTTTTCTGAACAAAGTGCAAAGGCTTTCGGGCATCTCGGGTGAAATCTGCAGCCACTTGGAAGATGTAACGGACTGGGGATATCCCCCTTAAGCACATGCGTAACTTCCGATCTTTTAGAAAAGGGAGACGGAATCGCAGCAATCAAGGCCTGAGTATAGGGGTGCATAGGGTGTTTAAATAGCTCAGAAGGCTTTCCTTTTTCAATCAATTTTCCCAAATACATGACCAACATCTCATCGCAATTTTGAGCAATCACCCCTAAGTCATGAGAAATAAGCAATATCGACATGTCGAGTTCTTCTTTTAAATCGTTCAAAAGGGTCAAAATTTGCGCCTGAACGGTCACATCTAACGAAGCAGTGGGTTCATCTGCAATCAACAATTTAGGCCTCATAGAAAGGGTTATGGCAATCATCAGGCGTTGACACATTCCGAGTGAAAATTGATGAGGATAGTGATCCAGCCGCAGAGCCGCATCGGGGATTTGAACTTTTTGTAAAAGCTCAATGGCAATGTCACGGGCACGAGCAGTACTGACGTTTTGATGCAACACAATGGTTTCAATCATCTGGTTTCCAACGGAAAATACCGGATTGAGTGCCGCTAAGGGATTTTGAAAAATCAAGCCCATTTCAGAACCTCGGATAGATCTGAGCTGGGTATTAGACAACCCCATAATATTCTGGCCTTTCCACAAAATAGACCCAGACAACACCGCCTGGGGAGGAAGCAGTTGCATCACAGACATCGCTGTGACACTTTTACCCGATCCAGACTCGCCCACCAATCCCACGATGGTTTTGTCAGGAATCTCGAAAGAAATATGATCCACAGCGGTTACAGTATGACCCCCAGAAGAAAAAGACACACTCAGATTTTCTACTTTTAGGCTCATGAAACAACCCTTTCTTTTTTGTTTAGTGCGGCTCTGGCATGGTCACTTAAGACATTGAGCGACAACACCGTTAGGGTAATTAAAACACCGGGCACAATCGACATCCAAGGCGCCTCGTTCATGAGAGGAACACTGCGTTCCAGCATATTCCCCCAAGAGGCATAGGGAGGCTGGACGCCCAACCCTAAAAAACTTAAAACAGATTCCGTCAGAATAGCACTCCCTACGCCCAAGGTAGCAGACACAATCACAGGCGAAAGCGTATGGGGAAGCATGTGCTTAAACACCAGTCTTGAAGTGGAAATACCACGGGCTTTGGCCGAGATAATAAACAGCCGCTGTTTGACGCTTAGCACCTCGGCACGCACCAATCGGGTGGTTCCCATCCAGCTGGTGAGTCCAATCACAATCACAACATTCCAAATGCTGGGTTTCCAAAGAGATTGAATAATCAAAATCAAAAACAGGGTGGGCAACGCCATTAAAACATCTACAAGCCTCATGATAATCGCGTCCGTAACCCCCTCAAAATAGCCACATAAAAGCCCGACACTAACCCCCAGAACCGTTGAAAGAACCACAGAAACAATACCCACTAATAACGAGATTTTTGCCCCAGAAATGCTGCGCACCAGGACATCTCGGCCCAAGTCGTCGGTCCCAAAGGGGTGGTGTAACGAGGGCGCCTGAGGCTGTCCCGCCAACAATGGATCAAATCGAGTAGCGTCTAAACCTGGGATAAAACTCATCCCAAAAGACAGAATAAATACCGCAAGGATATACAAATAGGGTAAACGCCTCATGAAATTCTCGGATCTACCCATCGATAAGCCACATCGGAAAGCCAATTCCCCACAATAATCAACACAGACGACATCATTAACATCCCCATAAGTACCGGGTAGTCTCTGGCAAAGACCGCGCTAATACCCAATTGTCCCATTCCTGGCCAAGAAAAAATGTATTCAATCACAAAAGTCCCACTCACAAGCTCGGGCAACATCAACCCCAACAAAGTCACCATGGGTAACATCGCATTTTTAAGGGCATGTTTAAATAAAATCCGTGTCTCAGAAAGCCCTCGGGCCCGAGCAGCCTGAATATAATCTTGCGTTAAAATGCCGATGGTTTCAAAGCGATAATAGCGGGTAAGCCCTGCCAAACTGCCGATTAAAATCGTCATCAATGGTAAAATCAAATGCTGCGCAATCGCAACACTTTGTTCCCAAAACGAGCTTGTCTCAAGACCGGGTTCTAAAAATCCCGAAGTGGGAAGCCAGTCAAGTTTGAGGGAAAAAATCAACATTAAAACCAAGCCTAACCAAAAGGTGGGCATGGCCATCCCCACAAACGAAAGCAAAGTCACTGTTTTATCAAACCCAGTGTCTTTGCGATATCCCGACCACAACCCCAGGGGCAAGGTCAACATCAAAATCAAAGTTAACGACGATACCGATAAAATCATGGTTGCGGGCAGCCTCTCTGCAATAGCACGCAAAACAGGTTTTCCAGAAACGTACGAATAGCCCCACTGTCCCCGTAAAACGTGGCCTAACCAGTGGCCATATTGGGTCCACAAAGGCTGATCAAGCCCTAAATTATGTTTCAAAAGGGCCTTGTCTTGAAGAGAAAGCTTGGGATCAAGCATCATCGAAGCCGGATCTCCTGGAGCAAGATGCATCAGCATAAACGACACAAGGCTAATACCCAAAAGTGTGAAGAGAGAAGGAATAAGGCGCCTAAGAAATTTTTTGATATAAAGCCCGTTAGTGATATTCATACTCAAAGGGTTACAAAAACTACCCCTGCATCCACGCTTCTGCAATTTGAACTGCGTTAAGGGCAGCTCCCTTTCTTAGGTTGTCAGACACGCACCACAGGTCAATAGCCCGGGGATGGGAAAGGTCTTCCCGAATCCGCCCCACAAACACCTCATCTCGGCCTGCCGTTTCCCTTGGAGTTGGATAAATAAGTTTCGAAGGATCATCCATCACTTCCACCCCCGGCATCACAGACAGTAATTCTCGCACCTGTGCCACAGATAGTTTCCTCTTGGTTTGAATGTTAATCGATTCGCTATGACCTACAAATACGGGCACACGCACAGTGGTAGCCGTGACCTGAATCGAAGGATCACCTAAAATTTTCTTGGTTTCTTCAATCATTTTAACTTCTTCTTTGGTATACCCATTTTCAAGGAAGCTATCAATTTGAGGAATTAAATTAAAGGCAATGGGGTGGGGAAACTTTTTGCATTCGATTTCCATCCCAGATAACGTTTTTCTGGATTGGCTTTCAAGTTCATTCATGCCTTCTTTTCCTGCACCAGAGACCGATTGGTAAGTAGACACAACCACACGCTCGATAATGCCCGCATCATGAAAGGGTTTCAATACCAACACCATTTGAGCCGTCGAACAGTTAGGGTTAGAGATAATGCCTTTGTGGCCCTTGATTGCATGTGCATTTACTTCAGGGACCACTAATGGCACGTCTGGAAACATTCTAAAGTGACTGGTATTATCGATGGCCACCGCCCCTGATTTGGCGGCTATTGGGGCAAATTCGGCCGACACAGAGCCCCCTGCCGAAAAGAGTGCAATGTCTACCCCGTCAAAAGAATCTTTATTTAAAACTTTAACCTCAATGTGTTTTCCATGAAACTCAACTTCAGCACCCGCAGAGCGCTCAGAGGCCAATGGCACCAAGGTTCCTACGGGGAAATTTCGACTTTCCAACACCTGGATCATTTCACGCCCGACAACTCCGGTGGCACCCACTACGGCTACTGTATATTTTTTCATACTCATTTCTCCTTGGTTTTTTCTATATCAAAATTTAAAAATTACCTTGCAATACTGCCAAATGCCACTATAACAAAAACAAGCCGTGGATCATATATGCCAACCCTAGCACGCCAAAACACAATCCAAGCCCCCATAAAAATCGTTTCTGAGTCAATGTACTTACTGAAGAGAGCATAATGCTAATTTGAAGCAACATTGTAGCCAAAGCTAAGGAAGCACTTTGCTGCTTAAAGATTTCTTGCTTTTTGGCTAAAGCTTCTGTTTCTTGCTTAATTTTAGCTTTCTCCAAGTCATATCGCGCCACTTCTTTTTCAAGAAACGACATGCGCTCACTGGCCAGCTGCTGGCCGGCCTGTGATCCACCTGCAACACGGTAATATTGATAAAGTCTGAGCTCAGATTCACAAACATGTTGCTTGATGCTTTTTGATTGAAAATAAGACCATCCCTTACTTTCCAAAGTTGTGTACAATGCCACTTTTGTAGAAAACCCACTGGCTTTCAAGCTAGAAATAGCAGCACATACCGCCAAAATAGTAATACTTAAAGTCACAGCCTGCGTCCACTTGTCTTTAAACAAATCTGCTATAGAGAGGGTCTTTTTTTCCATGGGGGGCTCCTTATCTATCACAAAAAACCAATGTTTTTAAATGCTCTAAACTGGGCATAAAGGGTATATCTCAGAAGCATTTTACAAATTTTATGGAAGGATGGCTATTCATGATTCAAAGACACCAAATAGCACAGACTAAAAATATCCCACTCGACACAGTAGACTGGATCTTGTTTTTGTAAAAGCGAAAAATATAATAACGCTTCCTAAAAAAATACTCCAATGCTATAACCAATTTACAATGATTCCTCAACATATCCCATTCCAATTGGTCAGCGATTTTGAGCCCGCTGGCGATCAACCAGAGGCTATCGACGCTTTAGTCAAAGGCATTCAAGAAAACAAGAAATATCAAGTCCTTTTAGGGGTAACAGGTTCTGGAAAAACCTTTACCATTGCCAATGTCATTGCGAAACTCAACCGTCCCGCCCTGATTATAGCCCACAATAAAACATTAGCAGCCCAACTATGCAGTGAATTCAGAGAGTTTTTTCCCCATAATATTGTCGAATATTTTATTTCCTATTATGACTATTATCAACCCGAAGCCTACATTCCTTCCCGCGATGCCTATATCGAAAAAGAGGCCCAAATTAACCAAGAAATCGAGCGTCTGCGCCACAGTGCCACCCGCGCCCTGCTCATGCGCCGAGATGTCATTATTGTGGCCTCGGTGTCTTGCATTTATGGGTTGGGTTTGCCTGAAGATTATATGAAGGGCATTCTTACACTCAAAGTAGGTCAACTGATGCCTCGACATGCCCTGTTGTCGCACCTTGAACGGGTACAGTATGAACGCAACGATTTCGAACTTATTCGAGGTCGATATCGGGTGTTAGGTGAAACCGTTGATATTTTTGGAGTTTGGGACGAAAACGTCATTCGCCTTTGTTTTTTTGGTGAAGAAATCGACCGCATTCTGATCATTCACAAAGTATCTGGTGAAATAATTGAAAATCTAGACCATATTGATATTTTTCCAGGCACTCATTATGTTGTACAAGACAATTTAAACCGGCCCATTGCGGCCATTAAAGCCGAACTCAAGGAGCGTCTTATTGAACTCAATGAAGACGAAAAAATTGTCGAGGCCAAGCGACTGGAACAACGCACAAACTATGACCTCGATATGATGGCGGAGATGGGATATTGCAAGGGAATTGAAAATTATTCCAGGCACGTTTCTGGGCGGGCTCCCGGAGAAGCCCCCGGTGTGCTTCTCGACTTTTTTCCCAAAGATTTTCTGACTATCATCGATGAATCGCACGTGACGTTCCCTCAAGTTCGAGGCATGTATGAAGGGGATCGGTCCAGAAAACAGACCTTAATTCAATACGGATTTAGACTACCCTCGGCCTTAGATAACCGGCCCTTAAAATTTCCAGAATTTGAAGAAAAAATGGGCCTTTCTATTGCTGTATCCGCAACGCCTGGCCCTTATGAACTAGGAAAAACAGGGGGGGAAATTATCCAGCAAATTATCCGACCCACAGGGCTATTAGACCCTGAAATTGTGGTCAAACCTACCGCACATCAGATGGATGACCTTGTTCAAAACATTTATGCGCGTGTGGGAAAAAAAGAACGGGTCTTGATTACGGCGATCACCAAGCAGTTATCTGAAGATATTACTCAATATTTAGAAGCCGCAGGCATCAAGGTACAGTATCTGCACTCAGACATCCAAGCACTCGACCGCATCGATATTCTTCACGATCTTAGAGCCGGAAAATATGACGTGCTTGTTGGGGTAAATTTACTTCGAGAAGGCCTAGACCTTCCAGAAGTTTCTCTGGTAGCCATCATGGATGCCGATAAAGAAGGCTTTTTAAGAAACGAAAGATCCCTCATTCAAACCATCGGTCGTGCCGCTAGAAATGCCCAAGGCAAAGTCATTTTATATGCGGATAAGCTCACAGACTCAATGAAAAAAGCCATCGACGAAACCAACCGACGACGAAAAATTCAAAAAGATTTCAACACCGCCCATGGCATTACCCCTAAAACCATCATCAAAAAATTGGCAGATATTCGAGACAAAGACAGGCAACGCCTTATTGAACTCAAAAAAGAAGAGCTTGCCGTCACAGCAGAGACACTGCCTCAGCTTCTCTCTAAACTTGAAAAAGAAATGAAAGACGCGGCTAAAAATCTAGAATTCGAAATAGCCGCCGCACTTCGCGACCAAATCGAAACCCTTAAAAACACCTCTTTGTAGCTTCTGAGTCCTCAATGTCGAAGAAGTCTGGTAGAATTACAAGATAAAATGAATATGAAAAGGGCCTGTTTTTGAGCAAAGAATTGCAGCCAATTGAATCACAGTTTTTGATGTACACCTCTCCAAAAGGTGAGGTAAAAATTGAGGTTGTGTTTCAGGACGAGACTATTTGGCTTTCTCAAAAGAAAATGGGAGAGCTTTTTAACGTTGAATCACACCACTAAAAAAAAATGCCCCAAGTGGGGATTTTTACTGTGCCCCACTGGGGAATTTTAGTTTGCCATAATCATGTTCATAAAGCGTATCGGAAAGATGCTTTTCGGTCTCGGTAAGCTTGGCGCGTGCCTGAAGCCGTTCTGCCAAAAGCAACCGTTCTTCGAGTAATTCATGCTTTCGGGTCTGTATAGCAAAGTAACTCTGTGCAAAAGCGATGGATTCTTTCCTAGGGTCGCCATTTTGGGCAATGAGGTAACAGGCGTATCGCGTGAGCATGATATCTTCAACTTCTCGCTTGCCTCCCTTGCCAATTTCGATCATTTTCGTGGCGTCACGAAAATGATGTTCAACCGGTTGTCCCGAGCTTTCACAGCTTTCCTTAGCTCGATTAATCGCTGTTTCAAAATTTTCCCATCTCGCGTATTCCAGCAGCCCTTGAAGGTCTCTAGCATACCAATAGCTGATATCTTCTTCGGAGTGGGCGGCATCCTCAAATCGGGTATGCAGTTGCTTGATTGCGTCTGGTTTCATAAATTGAGCTCCTTATTTTTCTTGGTTTGAGATTTTGACTTCCTGACATCAGGAACCCAATATTCTGAATCTACGAGCCATTCCCCAGTCAGCAGTTTTTGCATCAAACATTTTTTTTGAAGGCGGTATTTAGCACAAGAACAATATCTTTTGGGATCTCTAGGGAAGGATGAGGAATCGGGATTGCTTGTAGATCACCGAAGCTAACCGTTTCTCGTACGCTGCCTTGGGCACTTTTCTTTATTCTTTGTTTTGCTTCACTTGATGAAAGCCAATGTAAAAAATAGTCAGTATTGAGTATGCTTTCATCAAGTTCAAAAACGGTATACATGGGGCTCAGAACGCCATCATTCCACTTGTCCAGTCGAGCTATAGAGCCAACATTAATACGAGAGGGATTATAGGCATACTGACCATACGTTACTATTTTGTAATTTGATACATCTGTACTAGCAACTCTTCGTTCAAATTGATCTTCAGGCAATACAAATCCACTATGATTAGTGACGCTTAATACGCGATCAATTTTATTTTCGTGATTCCGTTTAGAAATTTCTGAGATAAATTTAGAAAGAGGCATTTTCTTCTGATCTGACTTGTTGATAAGCTTTGTAACCAACCACCCAAACCGCTTCTTCTTCGCCGCAATGAGGGCTTCGATTTTTTGGTTACAAATGTCGATTTTTTCGATTATGTTGGCAATAGCATCCTGAGTTTCTATAGATGGTATAAAAACAGGAAAATTTTTAAGTAAATCGGAATCGATTCTTCCGGTACCATGTCCGGCTGAATCCACTAGCTTTTTCAAATGTTCCTTACTATAAACTAAATAATAAAGAATATACTTTGGGTTAATAGGAATTTTTGGGACTAGCGCTTTTATGTCTTGATTAAACGAAACTTCTCGAAGGGTAAGTGTAACAGGAACATCTTTAAAAAGAGTCATTCCGCGTACCAAGATTAGTAGACTTCCTGCTGGCACTATCTTAGACGATTTGACCCCTTTTTCAGAAAGAGAGGGAAGCGTGGATGAAATGAACGATGTTTTCAAATCTTTTGCTGTAACCCATGGAAAGTCTCCATTCCAAAAATTGTGGTTAGATTTTGTGGGTGTTGATCCTGACTTGAACTCAAATATTTCAGAAAGCCTCTTTCGTTTCAATTTTTAACAACCTCGTTCAACAAACTATCCATTCCCCTCTCCCTCAGCTTGTACTGGCCTCTCCAAACGCTCCAATACGTTCCAATTTCTATCAAAATCCGATTGATACAATCTATCCTGCACAATCCGATATTTTTCAAACTCACTTTCCGCGTGGGTTTTGGCGATCTCGGCGGTGACTTTGCCGGCGTCTTGCAAAATCTCCCGATCCGTAGCAGAAATAAAGCGATTCAGTCGTTCTTCCCAATCTGCCATAGTCATCGGCATATTCCTAAGCGCCATACTCTCTGCCACGTCCAAATAGGCATTAACAAGACGTTCGAGCTGCGCCATTTCACTCTCGGTTAGATAATTCTTGGCAATGCTGACATCAAATTTCTGGATCTTTCCCTCAGGTGCATCTTTCCAAGTGGTTAGGCCCATATTGGTTTTTTCGGCATCAGAACGCAAATACACAACTTCTGCTGCTGTTTGGCCATGAATAGCCCAATGAAGTTTGTTTTGGACGGTGGAAAAAAACCGTTTGGTAGCTTGTGCGGTCACATCGTAGTCAATAGACGTTGAATATAGGTCTGTGATTTTTTGATAGAATTTGCGCTCTGAGAGTCGAATTTCTCGAATGCGTTGGAGCTGTTCTTCAAAATATTTTTTTCCAAGGATGGACCCGTCATTTTTAATCCGTTCAACATCCATGACATAGGCTTTAATCGTGTATTCCTTGATAATCGCTGTTGCCCATTTACGAAACTGGACCGCACGCTCGGAATTGACCTTGTACCCAACCGCGATAATTGCCGATAGATTATAGTGCTGGGTATTATAAGTTTTGGCATCCTTGGCAGTTATTCGAAATTTTCGAATAACTGAATCTTCTTCTAGTTCGCTATCAGAGAAAATCTTTTTCAGGTGATAGTTGATGGTGTGGGTTTCGACGTCATAGAGCACCCCCATCATCTTTTGGGTTAGCCATACATCTTCATCGGCATACACAGCCTCAACCCCGCCTTCACCGCTGGCCGCCACAAACGTAAGATACTCCGCAGCCGATGAACGAATGGTCGGAACTTCAGCCTTTTTCTTCATTTCACGACCTCTTTAATCAGCTTATCCATCTCACCCCTCACAACAACCAACTCTTTTTCAAGCTCCTCAATTTCTTTTTGGACTGCCTTAATATCAATTTCTTCTTCCTCTTCAAAGGTATCCACATACCGAGGAATATTAAGATTAAAATCGTTTTCCTCAATTTCTTTAAAAGAGGCGATATATGCATACCCCACATTCAAGCAGCAAGTGCAACATAGGCTTCAAAAGGCGATTTAAAGTTGAGACACTTTTTGGGACGAGAGTTCAACAGGGATTCAATATTAGCTAAATCAGATTGAGAGAGCAATG
>JAHFDB010000008.1 GCA_023249195.1 bacterium
CTGTTGACAGTGCCTTGATGGTTGTCGATTCGGCCAAGGGTGTAGAGTCACAGACTTTAAAACTCTTAGAAGTCTGCCGAATGCGTAATACCCCTGTGATGACCTTTATTAATAAATTAGATAGGGAAGGCTTAAACCCTATTGAATTGTTGGATGAAATTGAAGATAAACTGCAACTAACCGTGTGTCCCATGAGTTGGCCTATCGGAATGGGAAAATCGTTTAAAGGGGTCTATAGCCTTTACGAAAAACGCCTTATTTTATTTAAATCTCACCATACTCAGAATTCAGAGGATCGGGTAGAAATTACAGATCTAGATAGCTCTCTTCTGGATGAATTGATTGGATTAGAGGCTAAAGAATTGAGAGAGTCGATCCAGCTCGTATTGGGAGTCTACCCAAGGTTTGATCGAGAAAGCTATTTGTCTGGCACAATGACGCCTGTGTTTTTTGGGAGTGCAGTGAACAATTTCGGAATCAGAGAATTGTTGGATTGTTTTATCGATATGTCACCCATTCCTACGTCTCGGCAGACGACGGAAGGTGAGGTGCAGCCAACAAATCCCCATTTTTCTGGATTTATTTTTAAAATTCATGCCAATATTAATCCTAAGCATCGCGATAGGATCGCATTTCTACGCATTTGCTCGGGTGTTTTTGAACGTGGAAAATGGTTTTATCATGTAAGACCCTCTAAGCAAATTCGGTTTTCCAATCCTACAGCATTTATGGCACAGGATAAGTCGATCATCGATTTTGCCTATCCTGGAGATATTGTCGGCATTCATGATACCGGTGTTTTGCGCATTGGGGATACACTTACAGAAGGTGAGAAATTTCATTTTAAGGGGATTCCTAGTTTTTCTCCAGAATTGTTTAAAATTGTAGTAAATTTAAACCCACTTAAGACCAAGCAACTTCAAAAAGGGTTAGAGCAGTTGTGTGAGGAGGGTGTTGCGCAATTGTTTACTCGTGAGCGTGATTCCCGCCAAATTGTGGGTACGGTAGGGGCTTTGCAATTTGAGGTTATTCAATATCGTCTTGAACACGAGTATGGGGCCTTGTGTCGTTTTGAACCCTTAAGTTTTATCAAAGCCTGTTGGATTTCTTCAGAAGATACAGAAACACTTTTTGCTTTTATTCAATCAAGAGGCCAACAAATTGCCCGTGACAATGAAGGGCGAACGGTATATTTAGCTGAAACTAAATGGAGTTTGGATCGGGAAATGAGGGAGAATCCGAAGATTTTGTTTCATTCAACTTCTGAGTTTTAATATCTAGATAAAAAACGGTCAGGATGCAATAGATAAAGCAGTATCCGAAGGCTTGAATGATAGATTCAAGGCTATTTCCAAGTGCAGAAAGCAGGGGGGCAAAGTTGTCATTCGTAGTGAGTGAGGGGGTTGTAACCCAAAGGCTCAGTAAACTGCAGATAATAATAATGCACAGCGTCAGGCTGGTTACCAGAAGGACTTTCCTAAATTCTGTTTTTACGAACCTATAAGCTTCTTTGATTCCTTGAAAATAGGCTTTCTTTTCTAAAAGAATAGGGAGTGGAACCATTTCTAAAATGAGGCTAACAGGAATGAGCACAAGCGTAAAAATAAGGAGACTGATCATGGAAATGTCGACTTGTGTTGGAGGTGTTTTGTAAAAGACTTGGGTTGAAATCATTATGGGAATGATAAAAGGCCCCGTTCCAATCAAGAGAATCAGAAATCGTTGGAAGCTAATGTAGAGGGTTTTTTTCAGACTAAAGGGATGTCCTCGATAGACGGATCCGGCCAGCAATAGGGTGAGTGATTTGAAGAAAAGTTCTATGATCCAAGTTAGAACCATGACTTCAAGCATCAAGATGGTGTTGTTTTGTTTGAGAAAATGAGGAAAAAGTTGATGAAAAATTTGGTTGGATAAAAAAAAGACGAGATAGGGGACTAAAAGAAAAGGGTCTTGCTTGATTAAGCCGAGGCTTTTTTTACATAGGTGAAGAATTGAAAATGGCATAGGAGAAGTAGAGTAACATGTCTTTTCTTGAATTGAAATGGATTTTACAATACGGTTCTAGGTTCAAAATCAATAATAATTCTGACCGCTTTGGGATAGCTAGAGAGGGTTTGTAGTTGGGCTTTTACAAAGGTTGTTTTTTCATGCGGAAATTTAAGTAGTATATTCCATCTAAAATGGTCTTTAATTTTTTCAATAGGAGCAGGTTTGGGTCCCATGATGCGAATGTCTAGGCCTAAAAATTTTTTTTGAAGATCTTTGGATAATTCCCCGGCTGTTTTTTTGAGTGTATTTTCAAGTTTTGATGACAATATGATATTGATAAGCTCAGAAAAAGGGGGGTAGGCCAAGGCTTTTCGATACGATAATTCTTCTTCATAGAAAGAGAGGAAATCGTGGGTACTTGCATGTTGAATAGCGTAATGTTCGGGTTGAAGGGTTTGGACAATCACTTTGCCGGGTCTTGATCCTCTCCCCGCGCGACCGGCTACTTGTGTGATCAGTTGAAAGGCACGTTCTGGAGCACTAAAATCAGGAATGTTGAGGGTAGTGTCAATTCCTAAAATGCCAACCAAGGTGACTTCTTCAATATGGTGTCCTTTGGCAATCATTTGAGTGCCTATAAGAATGTCTCCCGAGTCTTTGAATGTTTGCATAAGGGTGTGAATTTGTTTGGCTGTTTTGGCATTGTCGCGGTCGAGTCGAGAGATGTGGGCTTCAGGATACAGCGCATGCAATTCTGCTTCTACTTTTTGAATACCCATTCCGAGAAATCCGAGGCGTGGCTTTTTGCAAGCAGGACATGTGTGGGTGAGAGGTGTTTCAAAATCACACCGATGGCAGCGCAACCGCTTGTCTTTATGGTAGGTGAGACTCAGAACGCATCTTGGACAGACATAGGGTTTGCCACACGCTTGGCAAACGATATAAGGCGCATAGCCTCTGCGGTTCAGTAGAATCATTATTTTTTCTTTGTTTTTAAGGGCATTGGCAATGCTTTCTTGCAACTTTTGGGACAGCATACTGCCTTTGTGAATTTCTTCTTGCATCGGAATAATATGAACCTGGGGAAGGGGTTGCTTAAAGACGCGTTGGGATAAGGTAAGAATGCGCTCTGGGTGATGTGTGAAAAGAGAATAGGTGCACACGCTTGGGGTGGCGGATCCGTAGAGAAGGGGTGCGTTATGTTGGGCAGCCCTAAATTGGGCGATGCTGTGGGTGGTGTATCGGGGGTGGGTATCTTGCTTATACGAGGGTTCATGTTCTTCGTCTATGATAATAATGCCAAGACTATCTAAGGGGGCAAAAACGGCCGATCTTGGGCCAATGACAATGGGTGCGAGCCCAGACGAGATGCGATGCCACTGCTCTTTTCTTTGTTTGGCAGTGAGACCAGAATGAATAATGGATACTTGATCCCCAAAACGGGTTTGAAAGTGCTCAGAATACTGGGGTGTCAGTGCAATTTCTGGGACTAAAATTAAGACGTGTTTATTGAGTTGAAGATAATGATGGGCCAGTTGAATATAAAGTTCTGTTTTTCCACTCGATGTGATGCCGTGAAGATAAAAAGAGGGGGCTTCTGGATGTGTAAGCAGGGTATGTATTGCCTGTGTTTGATCAGTGGTGAGCGGATAAGGGGTTGCGAAAGGAATAGATTTTACAGAGGGGCTCTGCGCCGATACTTTTTTATCATAGTAGGCGCCTATAATCGTTTGAAACGCTTTATAGGGTGTGACTTGATAGTGTGCTGTAAACCAAACAACAAGTTCAATGAGGGTTCTTGAAAGGGGTTTTATGTTTAAAACAGAGGTAATGGGTTTGATTGTTTTGAATGTGTTTTCGGTCTCTGATAGAGAGATAATGACGCCTTTTACCAAATAATTTCCAAAAGACACTTCAATGCTTTGTCCTACTTGGTGATCTTCTGTAGCAAGGTAGGAGTATGTGCCAGAAACGCCTCTAAAAACAAGGACTTGGGCGATTTTCACTGGTATCGAGTGATAACATAGATAGCGGTAAGGACCGAGCCTATCCCGAAGCCCGTTACCCAATCCAGGGTATCGTTAAAAAGCACGATACCAATGCAAATCATTAAAACGACGCTTGTGAGTTTGATAGAAGAAGAGACGGTTATGGGTGTGTATTTATAGCCTATAGTCATTAAAATTTGAGCAATGAACCCAGACACCCCGATTAAAATGCTGAATAGAATATCTTTTGAGCTAGGAAGCACAAAGTGCTTCAGGGTTGGCAAAAGAAAAATGATAAAGCCTGTCATATAGAAAGAAAATACAATGCTGATGGCGGTGTGTGATTCTCTGAGTTTTTTGATAGAAATATAGGCAAATGCTGTAAAAAATGAACCCAGAAGGGCTACCACGTCGGCCATATACAGTGGGCCTGAAATGGGTTTGAAAATACAGATAAGCCCGATAAATGCCAGCGGAATAGCACTGATAGTAATAGCCTTCGGTTTTTCTTTTAGAATCAGTACTGACCACAAAAAGGCCCAAAATGTGCCTAATGTATAGAGCAAGTTTTCTTTGCCAAAATGGCCCCATTTAAGTGAGTAAAAGAGACAGACAATAGACATAACCCCCATGAGTGATCGCAGAAGCATAAGCAGGGGTGAGTCGACTTTGTACTCTATTTTCTTAGCAAAAAAAAAGGGAATCAGAAATAAGGCGGGTATAAATCTAAACAATACCATTTGATAGACAGGTATGGATCTCGAAACCATTTTAACCAGGGTAAAGGACAGTGCAAATAACCCTTCACTTGAAAAAAAGAGTAGAGGTCCGAAGTATCTATTTTTTGAAAATTTCTGGATTGGCACTGGGTTCTATCATAGTGCAGTTGCGAATTTCTGCAAGAATGTTTTGAATTTCTTCGAGAGATTGAACCTGAGACAACTGGGAACGATAGTGTTTTGCATATTGAAAATGTTTGATATAGGCAAGAAGATGTTTTCTGATTTCTCTGGTTCCAACCGCAAGCCCTTTATGTTCAATAAGCCATTGTGCATGGTTTTGTATGAGCGGAAGTTTTTCAACAAAAGACTTTGGTGCGGGGTCCTGTGAAAAAATCCAAGGATTTCCGAATGTAGCCTGTCCAATTAAAAATCCGTCTAAATTTCCAAGTTTTTCAAGTCCGTCAGAAATCGAAGTAATGCCTCCGTTTCCCAGGACAGGGATCGCAAGGTGTCTCTTCATGTCATAAACCGGTTCGAATTGAGCAGGCACGTTATAAGGTTCTTGATAGGTTCTTGCGTGAATACAAATCATATTAGCTCCTGCGTTTTGAGCTCCCTGTGCAAAGGGAATGAGATCAGAGCTATCACACCATCCAAGTCTTGTTTTAACCGAGACGGGAAGTTTTGTGTTGGAGGCTACAGCCTCAATAAGTTGAAAGGCTAAATCGTGGTTTTTTCTGAGGGCAACCCCGTGCTCAGATTGCACTACTTTTTTGGACGGGCAACCCATATTAAGGTCAATCCCACTAAATCCCAAGTCTTCGCAAAGTTTGGTGGCAGTGATAAATGTATCGACATTTTTTCCAAAAATTTGAGCAATAACAGGCTGTTCATCAGGATGAAAATAAAGCTTCTTCAACAGGGTTTGTGCATTATGATGCAGCCCATCTGCAGAGGTGAATTCTGTGAGGGTAATGATGGCCGGATTGACATGTTTGCAGACTCGGCGAAAGGCACTGTCTGAATAGCCGTCCATGGGGGCTAATCCGATAATCGGTTTTGGGAGATTTTTCCAAAATTCTTTGTTCATAATTTAATTAAAGTATATTACTATTCCATTTCTATGACTGATTTATCTCAAGATAAGCCTGTGATTGTAGATAAGCATTCCTTGGCTCTGAATATGGACCCTGGCATTTACTACTATTGTCGGTGTGGCCGAACCAAAACCGAGCCTTTCTGTGATGGTTCACACGAAGGAACCTCCTTTGTTCCCAAAAAATTTAGGCTAGATATGCCTCAGACCGTGCATATCTGTGCGTGTAGATATTCTGAAAAAGCGCCTTTTTGTGATGGGACTCATCGACGGCTCTAATTCTTTTTTAAAAAAAAATCCGAGTGTTTATAATTTTCTTTTAATGAGCCATAAAAATGTTTGAGTATCGCTGAAGTAGGGACTGCCAATACAATGCCCGCTATTCCGAGCAGATGTCCACCTACGATAATCGCTAAAAGTGTGACAAAGGGATCGAGCCCGACTTTTCTTCCCATTATTTTGGGTGTAATAACAAAACTTTCAGACCCTTGAACAAATAAAAATACACCCAAAATACCTGCCATATGTTCAAGGGGATAGCCATTTGAAAAACCAATCATTAATGACACGCTGAGTCCAATAAAAAAACCGACATAGGGAATGACCATAAGATATCCTGTCATCAATCCGATCATGATGCCGTATTTTAATCCCACAAGCCACAGACCTGTGCTGAACATCAGTGCAAGGGTCGTACAGACAATAAACTGACCTCGAATATAGTTGCTAAGAATGGTGTCGAAAACCTGTGAAAAAGAGGCTAAAAAGGCGTGGTGTCTTTCAGGTATAAACTCTTGAAACTCTTTTTTTATTTTTTCATATCGGGCAAGTGCGTGATAGAAAAGTACCGGAAATAAGAGAAAGCTTAAAAACCATATAAAAGTATCCAACACATTGGAAAACATTGATTTTAAAAGACTTGTTAAAGTAGCAATGCTGGATCCAGAGAGCGTCGTAAGGTGAGTTTTTATAAGGTGGGTGAGTTGTTTAGGCTCTATATGGAAATAAATATCAAAGGATTCGGCGAGTTTTTCTATCGAATAAATGAACCCAATGGCGGTGTCTGGGATATCTCGAATAAATAGAATGGCTTTGTGAATTAATACGGGAACAAGCAGGAAGCCCATCGCACTGAGTAGCAAAAATGTGCATAAAAACGTAATCCAAACTGAAAAGGTGTGGTTTAGTCCCCATTTTTGAAGTTTTTTTACGATAGGGTAACACAGATAGGCCAAGAAAAAAGAAAACAATAAGGGGACTAAAATGTTGCCCAATAGATGTGCCAGAATAACCAGGGCTGTCATCCAAAGTATGGGGTAGGCGTAGTGTGTAAGTTTGTGTGACATGTGTTTATATACCAAGAAATTTCAATGTTTTTTCTGACGATAACACGGGCATTCTCACATTAAGTCATCATTGAATCAAGTCTAATAAGGAGATTACTCATGAAAACATGCTTTTTTGGTCAAGATAATATGGAAGAATATTTAGGGATTAGGGACAGTATTTTTTTTGATGATGATTTTGATTTTTAATAATTTCGGTGTAACTGGCTAAGTTCAATATATTTTAAGGCCCACTTGATGTTGGTTTCAAGCGTAGTACTGGGAAGCTTCTTGATAAAGGAAGCCGGGATACCTGCTACCAATGAATAAGGTTCAACACACATGTTTTCTTTTACAACCGCGCCTGCGGCTACTATGGAGCCTGTTTTAATGACCGCGCCGTTGAGAATAATGGCACCCATGCCGATCAGGCAGCCATCTTCAATCAGACACCCATGTAAGATTGCATTGTGACCTACAGTAACGTCGTTTCCTACAATGCACGCTTTGTTGTTTTCTAAATGTAAAACACAGCCATCTTGAATGTTTGAACGCTCTCCAATTTCAATTCTATTAATATCTCCCCTCAAAACAGCGTTATACCAAACCGAGGCATTTTGTTTTAATGTTACATCGCCTATGACCTGTGCTCCAGGCGCAACAAAGGCGGTGGGGTGCAGAGTCGGTCTTTTTGTTAACGTATTCTTAGGCAGGTCTGTTTTAGTGTCATTATTCATTATCGGTCTATTTTGACAGGAAACAGAACAGAAGAAAAGGTGGGTTGCCAACAAGCAGGATCTCTTATAGAATTCAGCCGTGTTTTTTTGTACCTTTTGAGAGGGTTTCGAGCATGTTTATTTCCTTTACTTCCCATGAAAATCTGAATGCAGTATTGGTATTGTCCAATGGCGATTTTTTTTTGGGGAAAGGGATTGGAAGTTACGGTAAAACTGAAGGGGAATTGTGTTTTAATACGGGTTTGACAGGGTATCAGGAAACATTAACCGATCCTTCCTACGCCAATCAGATGATTGTTTTTACATTTCCCCATATTGGCAATGTGGGAACTAATCCAGAAGACAATGAAGCGAATCATCCCTTTTGTAAGGGGCTTGTCATTCGTGAGGATATCACTCAACCCTCAAATTTTCGCTCGACCCAACCGCTCAATGCCTGGCTGAAGCATCACCACTTGACGGGAATTGCGTGTGTCGATACCCGAGCATTAACACAGTCTATTCGTGAAAAGGGTGCACATCATTCTCTTATTTACTTTGCACAAGACGGTGAACAGATCGATATTGAGTCCCTATGGGAGTCCATAAAATCAAAGCCTAGTTTATTGGGTTGTGAGCTTACAAAAGTGGTAACAACCGCAAGGTCCTATGAATGGAATGAAAAATCATTTCAGTTGGGTCAAACGTCTTTTGCAAAAGGGGAGGCTTATTCCCATACTATCGTGGCTATGGACTATGGCATTAAACGTAATATTTTAAGGCTTTTGGTAGATGAAGGTTTTAGGGTGCACGTTATGCCTGCAACTGCTTCTTTTGATGACATTATGAGTGTGGCTCCAGACGGGGTATTCTTGTCGAATGGGCCTGGAGATCCTTTTGAAACGGCTAAGTTTACGACCCCTGTTTTGCGTCAACTTTTAGATCACAAAGTTCCTGTTTTTGGAATCTGTATGGGGCATCAGCTGCTCGCGCTTTCCCAGGGGATGGAAACTGTAAAAATGCATAAGGGACATCGTGGAACGAATCAGCCTGTTCAACATATAGGCTCTAAAAAAGTTTATATCACGAGTCAAAACCATGGGTTTTGTGTGTCTGATCAGCCTATTCCTGAGAATGTGGAGATCACATACAGGTCTCTTTTTGATGGGTCTATTGAAGGCCTTCAGTTTAAGCATGCCCCTGCTTTTTCCGTGCAATTTCATCCTGAAAGTTCTCCGGGTCCCCATGAGGCTCGGTTTTTATTTAGTGAATTCAAAGCCATGCTTTCCAAGAAAGTGAGGTAACAGAAGCCCACTATGCCAAAGCGAACAGATATTAAGAGTATTTTAATTATTGGAGCGGGTCCCATTGTGATTGGGCAAGCTTGTGAGTTTGATTATTCAGGGACTCAAGCGTGTAAAGTTTTGAAAAATGAAGGTTATCGTATCATTTTGGTCAATTCTAATCCCGCCACCATTATGACCGATCCTGAAACAGCAGATGCTATTTATATTGAGCCAATTACTCCGGATTTTGTTGAGAAAATAATAAAAAAAGAACGTCCCGATGCCTTGCTTCCTACGGTGGGTGGGCAAACAGCCTTAAATTGTGCCATGTCTTTGTATCACAATGGAACCCTTGATCGGTACCAAGTTACTATGATTGGGGCAAGTCCAGAGGCTATAGAAAAGGCTGAAAATAGGCAACTGTTTAATCAGGCAATGCATAAAATTGGTCTTGAAGTGCCTAAGAATTTTGTTGTTAATTCGCTTGAGCAAGCAATGGCGGTTTTGCCTGATATTGGTCTTCCAGCGGTCATCCGGCCCTCATTTACAATGGGTGGCAGCGGCGGTGGCATTGCTCAAACTGAGGAGGAGTATCGCTATATTGTGGCAAATGGACTTTCTTTATCGCCTACCAAAGAAGTGGTGATCGATGAATCAATTGCTGGATGGAAAGAATATGAAATGGAAGTTATTCGTGACAAAAACGATAACGCGATTATTGTATGCTCTATTGAGAATATTGATCCCATGGGTATTCATACCGGAGATAGCATGACGGTGGCGCCGGCTCTAACCCTGACCGATAAAGAGTATCAAACTATGCGAGATGCTTCTCTGGCTGTTTTACGAGAAATTGGAGTAGAAACAGGCGGCTCAAATGTTCAATTTGCGGTACATCCTGATACAGGAAAGCTGATTGTTATTGAAATGAATCCGAGGGTATCTAGATCGTCTGCATTGGCCTCGAAAGCGACGGGATATCCGATCGCAAAAGTGGCTGCTAAATTGGCTGTAGGCTATACTTTAGATGAAATTGAAAATGATATCACCAAAGTGACGCCTGCGTCATTCGAACCTTCGATTGATTATATTGTGACCAAGATTCCTCGATTTACATTCGAAAAATTTCCTAAGGCGAGTTCGTTTCTTTCTACACAAATGAAATCTGTGGGTGAAGCGATGTCGATTGGAAGGTCTTTTTCCGAGAGTTTTCAAAAAGGGCTTCGATCTATTGAGCAAGGCTATAGCGGTTTGAATGAAATGGATATTCCGGGGATAGATTCCCACAAACCTTATTCTGAGAATAGAGACGCTCTGAAAAGCATATTGTCTCAGTTCTCTCATGTCCGATTTTTGCAAATTGCCCAGGCCATGCGGATGGGATGTCCTAAAGAAGATGTGTTGTCTTTTACCCATTTTGATCCTTGGTATATCCATCAAATTCAAGATATCTTGACGGTGGAAGAGACCCTCAAAATATCCGGACTTCCTCAGACAAAAGCAGGGTTACTTGTCTATAAAAAAATGGGTTTTTCTGATTTGCGTATCGCACAACTGACAGGTAATACCGAATCACAGGTTCGAGAAAAACGATGGGAATTGAATCTCCATCCGGTGTTTAAAAAGGTGGATACATGTGCCGCTGAGTTTGCATGTAATACCGCTTATTTATATTCAACCTATGAAGGAAATGCTTTCCAGGAACCTGTCTGCGAAGCGGCTCCAAGTCATCGGAAAAAGGTCATTATTTTAGGTGGAGGCCCCAATAGAATTGGACAAGGCATTGAGTTTGATTATGCCTGTGTTCATGCGGCTTATGCCTTACGAGAACTTGGAATTGAAAGTATAATGGTCAATTGCAATCCAGAAACGGTATCTACCGATTACGATACCTCGGATAAGCTTTATTTTGAGCCCTTAACGGTTGAAGATGTTTTAGAAATTATTCGAAAAGAAAAGCAGAGGGGTGAGTTTTTAGGTGTCATTGTTCAATTTGGTGGTCAAACGCCTTTGAAATTGGCTAAAACGCTACAAAATGAGGGCATTCCTATTATGGGAACTCAGCCTGATATGTTGGATTTAGCGGAAGACCGAGAACGGTTTAAGGCTCTTTTAGAGAGCTTAAATCTTGTTCAACCTAAAAATGATATCTGCTATACTTTAGAAAAAATAAGGGCGACTGTCCATGGGGTGGGGTATCCGGTTGTCGTGCGCCCTTCTAATGTCTTGGGTGGCAGGGCAATGGAAATTCTTTCGTGTGACAAAGATCTAGAGTTTTACATTGATAGGCACGGCACCTATATTCTAGATGGACCTATTTTAATAGATAAATTTTTAGAAGATGCGACCGAAATTGATGTCGATGTTCTCTCTGATGGAACCCATGTCTTTGTTGCTGGCATTATGGAACAATTAGAGGAAGCGGGTGTGCATTCTGGAGATTCCGCATGTTCGATCCCCACAGTGTCTCTTACAGAGGCGCAAATTCAAGAGATTTCGACAACCAGTATTCGGCTTGCACAAGCGTTGAATGTGGTGGGTTTAATGAACCTGCAATGTGCTTACCAAAATGAAAAATTATACATCCTAGAAGTGAATCCTCGGGCTTCTCGAACGGTTCCTTTTGTGGCTAAAGCAACCGGAAACAGTTTGGCAAAAATTGCCGTGAACCTTATGCTTGGAAAGTCGCTCACTCATTTTAAGCTTAATACAGCTACTCCCTCTCATTATTCAATTAAAGAAGTTGTATTTCCCTTTGCTCGGTTTGAGAATACAGATATTGTTTTGGGTCCAGAAATGAAATCTACAGGAGAAGTAATGGGGATAGATACTTCTTTTGGTATTGCATTTTTCAAATCACAAGAGGCGGCGGGCAATAAAATCCCTTTACAGGGAAATGTCTTTATCAGTGTGCGAGATCGAGATAAACCCTTGATTTTAGAGGCCGCCAGGGTCTTCTTAAATCATTCTTTTACTCTTTTTGCAACAAAGGGAACGGGGCAGTATTTGGCAGAGCATGGCATCAAAACGACACATGTAAACAAAGAAAAAGAGGGGGGGGACCATGCTATTGCTCAAATTCAAAATGGAAACTATCAGCTGGTTGTAAATACCACTGCCGGGAATGATATTCCTGAAAGTTTTTCAATCAGAAGGGCAACCATCGTTAAACGGGTTCCCTATGTCACAACAGCGGCAGGATTTAACGCCTTTGCAAAAGCGTTAGAAGCCTTACAAAGGGATCCGCAGACGGTGTCTGTAACCCCCATTCAAGAATGGACAAAACGCCATTCAATATTAGATCAATAAGGAGCCTTTCTATGATTACAGTTGCGGAATATATTTGGTTTGATGGTGCAAACCCTACGCGTCGGCCACGCTGCAAAGCACGAGTGGTTGATTTAGATCCTCACACTGTTCAGGTATCTGATTTTCCCGAATGGGGTTTTGATGGTTCTTCAACCAATCAGGCTCCAGGAAATAGCTCGGATTTGGTTCTGAAACCAGCTTCTTTTTTTAAAGATCCTATTCGTGGGGGCGATAATTATTTGGTTATTTGTGAGGTTTTTAATTCAAATGGAACAGCGCATGAAACCAATGCAAGGGCTTTGCTGCGTCGTATTTTGGATGCTGGAGCCGATAAGTTAGAGGCTTGTGGTGGATTTGAACAGGAATACACCCTCTTTAAGGATGGGCTTCCTTTGGGATTTACAAAAACGAATGATCCAGAGCCTCAAGGCCCCTATTATTGTGGGGTAGGGAGTCCCCGTGCGTTTGGAAGAGACCTGATTGAAACACATTTGAATGCGTGTCTTGAAGCCGGTTTAAATATTTATGGCATTAATGCGGAAGTCATGCCTGGTCAGTGGGAATATCAAATTGGGTATCGTGGTTTTGAAGGAGATGAAAATGACATTTTGACACTTTGTGATCAACGGGTTATTGCCAATTGGTTGCTTGAACGATTAGGCGAGGAATTTGGCATTGAAGTGCGCTTTGATAACAAGCCGAAACAGGGCGATTGGAATGGCGCTGGATGTCATACTAATTTTTCAACGCGTGATATGAGAAATCCAAGTACAGGCCGAGCAACTATTGACGCAGCGATTAAGGCTTTGGAAGAAAAGCATCGCGAGCATATCCAAGTGTATGGCGCCAATAATGATCAACGCTTAACAGGCAAACATGAAACCTGTTCTATTTATCAGTTTCGCGCAGGAGACTCTGACCGTGGCGCTTCTATCCGGATTCCATTGGGGGTTGCACAAAAAGGCTATGGGTATCTTGAAGATCGCAGACCAGGTGCTAATTCAGATGCCTATGTGGTGGCTGCAAGATTATTGGCAACTCTTTCAGGAATTTCTCAATTTGAAGCAGATTTCAAGCCTTTTATCTGCTTAACTCTAGACTAAAATAGAATGCCTGTAGCGCTGTCTTTTGATCAGTTACTTTCTGCTAAAGATATTCAAAAACAGGATATTGATTTGCTTTTGAATACTACAGATCGTTTTCATCAAGGTATGAAAGCAGATGCTTCTCAATTTTTACATCTGGCAAAAGGCAAGATTATGGCCTCTTTGTTTTTTGAGGCGAGTACCCGTACCCGTTTTTCTTTTGAAGCGGCCATGTATCGATTGGGTGGGGAGATATTAACCTTAGAAAATGGAGGTTCTTCTTCTTCGATTAAAAAAGGAGAAACGCTTTCAGATATGGGTCGTATTGTGAGTGGCTATTCGGATATTGTTGTTATGCGCCATCCCGATTCTGGAGGCGTAAAGGCCTTTGCTGAGTATAGTACAGTGCCTGTTATTAATGCGGGTGATGGGCCGATGGAACATCCGACACAGTCTATTCTTGATCTGTATACAATTCACTATTTTCAAAAAAAATTAGAGGGACTCTCTATAGGGTTTGTTGGCGATCTAAAATTTGGTCGAACGGTTAATTCGCTGGTTCAACTTTTAGCTTTTTTTCCTAATCAAACATTTTATTTTATCTCTCATCCTACACTGAGGCTTCATCCGGAAAAAATTCAATTTTTGAAAGATCATGGACACAGGGTGTATGAATTAGATCAATTTGAAAATTCGATTTCTGAAATGGATGTTTTGTACATGACACGCGTGCAAGAAGAGCGATTCTCTACAAAAGAAGCCTATAATGAGGTCAAAAATCATTTTGTATTAACAAAGGAATCTTTAAATAAATGTAAACCTACGCTGAGTATTTTGCATCCATTACCGAGAGTTAACGAGATTATGCCTGAAGTAGATTTGCATCCATCAGCACATTATTTCGATCAAGCTACCTTTGGCGTCTATGTTCGAATGGCTATTTTGTTTCATATGTTAGAGGGAAGGGCCTAGAGAGAAGAGCTTGGCTCCCCCGGTTGGGCTCGAACCAACGACCTACCGGTTAACAGCCGGTTGCTCTGCCATTGAGCTACAGGGGAGTGAAGTAACTCGATTATAAAAACTAAGGCTAAAAAACACAAGGGTCTAATGAAAAAATATTTTCTATTTATTCTGCTTGCGCTGGTGTGTTTCCTTAGTTTTTTATCCATACATTCTGACCATGTACCTATAGGGCAGGTGAGGGCCTTGCGGGGAATGGTATGCGAGGAGCCCTCAAAAGCGACATCTTTTGTACTCAAAGAAGAGGGGTCTTCTAAAAAATGGGTGATTAAATCGAAACTGCAGGTTTCTAGCCCCGTTCATTATGGGGACGTGTTGCAACTATCTGGGCTTACCGAGTGGGTTGATCCGCCTTCGAATCCCGGACAATTTGATTACGGAGCGTACTTAATTCGACATCATGTCTATGGGGTTTTGAGGGCAACTTCCTATGTGTGCATAAAACATACTTGGGGAAACTGGATTCAAAAGGGGGCTATTGCTGTTCACCACCGCATTGTTCAGCTCAATCGCAGCATATTGCCTTTTCCCTATTCGGATTTATTAACCAGCATTGTATTTGGGAATGCTGATTTATCGCTGCCTGAGTCTATTCAGACTCACTTTCAAAGATCTGGACTAACCCATTTATTGGTTGTTTCTGGATCTCAGGTGTCGTTTTTAATGGGAGGCCTTTATTTTTTTATGGAAGAATGGGGTTGTTCCGAAGGTCTGATGGTGGGTATTTTGACCAGCGTTTCCGTCTTTTTTTTCTTTCTTACGGGAGGCGGATTTTCCGTCTTGAGAGCACTCTTAATGTCTGAAACGGTTTTGATACTTAAACTCATAAAAAGGAAAACCAGTCCCTTTCATATTCTGGGATTTTCTCTGCTTTTAATGATAGCCATTGATTTTGAGTGCATCTGGGATGTGGGTACTCAGTTGTCTTTTGCGGCAACCTTTTCTTTGTTTTTTGCAGCACCCATTCTCAAGAAATCTTTACCAGAAAAATGGCCGAAGTGGACAAGAGATTCCGTTTCGGTTTCTTTAGCTCCCGTACTATGTACGTTTCCTTTCCTTTGGTTTTATTTCCAAACGGTGCCTCTATTGGCCTTGTTAAGCAACATGCTGGTCTTGTCTTGGGTTGAATGGGTAGTAGGTGTT
This sequence comes from bacterium, assembly GCA_023249195.1. Taxonomy (GTDB): domain Bacteria; phylum Margulisbacteria; class Marinamargulisbacteria; order SXXA01; family JAHFDB01; genus JAHFDB01. The sequence continues at coordinate 15,680 of JAHFDB010000008.1, forward strand.
GGATTTGTTTCCGCCTGCCTTGGACTGATCTGGAGACCCTTGGCTGTTCTTCCTGTCCAATTTTCCGGAGTTCTCATCAGAGTATTAGATGTTATGACAGAGAAACTTTCATCGATTCCCTTTGCGTCTTTGTATGCTCGGCAGCCCTCTCTATTAGAGGCTGCTTTATGTTTTTGTTTGATTGTACTTTTTTTTATTTTCCTTGAAAGGAAACGCATTCAATGGCTGAAAAGGATAGGGTGGGTGGCTATGGGATGGATATTCCTAGAGATAGGCATCGCTTGTTTGCCCACTCATACGTTGATAGTGACCTTTTTAGATGTGGGGCAGGGGGATTCTATTCTTATTGAAACTCCTCTGGGTCAATCGATCGTTATTGATGCAGGGAATCGATTGATCGACAGAAAGACCGGCAGCGTTATTTTAGATTATGGAGAACGCATTGTGAGCCCTGTTTTACGATATAAAGGTATTAACCATTTGGATGCCGTGATTACTACCCATTTTCATCAAGACCATGTGGGGGGGATTCCCTATCTTACAACACATTTCCCTGTGGGCTGTGTGATTGACAATGGCCTTCATGACAGAGAGTGCCGTGCTTATTTCCAAGCTATAGCCACACAGCATTTACGACATCTCACAGCGCAGGCTGGGCAGGTGATTTCTTTGGGATATGGTGCAACTTTAAGCGTTTTATATCCTGGGAAAGTATGTGAAAACTTCTCCAATAAAAACAATACCTCTGTCTGTATAAAACTAACCTATGGAAAAATCTCATTTCTTTTAACAGGAGACTTAGAAGAAGAACAAGAGCGTGAATTGAGTGATTATTCAGTCATACCCTTGGCTGCGACTGTTTTAAAAGCCGGTCATCACGGAAGTCGCACGTCCTCTATAGAACCTTTCATTCAACGGGTTCATCCTCGCTTTGTGGTTGTCAGTGTTGGAAAAAATAATCATTTTGGACACCCTTCACAAGAGGTTTTAGATCGGTTTAAACAAGCTCATATTAGCCTATTTAGAACAGATTTGGATGGGGCTGTTGAATTTTCAACAGATGGAAATACGCTTCATTTTAAAAGGTATAAGCAAAATGTCCTTGCAAAATGAAATTCGTTTGAGTATCATTTAGATTAATCTTCCCTTACCTAAACATTTTTGCTTAGGAAAGAAAAAAAGAAAAATTTGAAAGGAGGTTTCTATGAAACCTTTTGTTAAATCTGCAGCCATTTTGATGGTAGCTCTAGTACTTGTTGCTGGATGTGATAAATTGAAAGGTATGAAGAAGTCAGACGCAGCTCCTGCTGCTGATGCAACTGCAATGCCTCAAGAAGGTCAACCAGCTGCCGCTCCTGCTGAAGGTGCTGCTCCTGCTGCTCCTGCTGATTCAACAGCGCCTGCTGCTGCTCACTAATTTTAAGCTTGACTTAAATAATCGAAGCCCACTCACCTAAAATGAGTGGGCTTTTTTTATAGGTTGTTATGAAAAATTTTAATTTTAGTGCATTATTGGCTACTCGATTTTTATACACGGTCGCTATTCAAATTCAGGCTGTTGTATTAGGGTGGCAAATGTATATTTTGACCCATGACCCTCTTTTTCTAGGGCTCGTTGGATTGGCAGAAGCGATTCCTGCCTTGGGTTTTGCATTGTTTTCAGGGTATATTGTGGATAGACGTCATCCTTTACTGGTTTTAAGGGTGGTCATGTTCTTGGGTTTATTATCGGGTGTTATTTTGTGGGTGGCGCACAGCCCATGGGTTACCCTTTCACTTCAGGAACATATTTGGGTATTATTTATTTCTGCTTTTTTAACAGGCGTCGTGAGGTCTTTTTTTCATCCGGCTATTTTTGCGATTGTCCCAAGGATACTGCCAAGAGAACAGCTTTCTAGGGGATCCGCCTGGATGACCTCTTCATTTGTTGTTGCTCATATTTCAGGGTCTGCATTAGGGGGGATTTTGTTTGGGTGGGTAGGTATTCGTACGACCTCTTTCTTCCTTTCCATCACGGTTCTTTGTGCACTCTTGGCTGTTTTTCTGGTTCGCATGTTTCCGCATATAAACAAGGTGAAGTTGAACTCTAATCCTTTAAGAAAAGAGCTTTTTTTGGGGGCTATTTTTGTTTTTAAACATCCTATTTTATTGCCAGCATTGTCTTTGGATATGTTGTCTGTATTATTTGGTGGTGTAACGGCCTTACTGCCTGTATATGCTTCAGAAATTTTATTTTTAGGCCCAAAAGGATTAGGGCTTTTGCGGGCAGCACCTGCTTTGGGCGCAGCGATTGTGAGTTTATGTTTGACCCGAATTGAACTTCATAGGCATGCCGGCAGGTGGTTGTTGTGGGCGGTGAGTGGGTTTGGTCTTTCTATTTTAGTTTTTTCTGTGAGTCGCAATGTGGCTTTGTCTTTTCTTGCTTTAGGTTTGAGTGGGGCTTTTGACAGTGTCAGTGCTGTCATTAGGTCTGCTGTGGTGCAATTATCCTCTAAAGAAGAGATTCGGGGGCGCATTTCTGCCATTAATATGATTTTTATTAGTTCTTCTAATGAACTTGGGGCTTTTGAGTCAGGATTAGCCGCGCGATTGATGGGAACAATGCCGTCGGTTGTATTTGGTGGCTGTGTCTGTTTGTTGACGGTGGGCCTTATTGCTATTTTATGCCCTAAGTTGAGACAATTAGATATGAATGATTTGATTTCTCCTTCTCAGACATGACTTATTTAGCATTGCTTCGTGCCATTAATGTAGGTGGGCGAAGGGTTAAAATGGATAAGTTAAGGGCCCTGTTTGAAGAATTGGGATTTGGGCATGTTCGCACATATATTCAAACAGGAAATGTATTCTTTGACACGGAAGAAACAAATCTTAGCCTTCTAACTCAAAAAATCGAGAATCATCTAAGAAAACAGTTGGGTTTTGAGGTTTTTGTATTTATTAGAAACAGGCTTGACTTGAATGTGACTCTTCAAAATAACCCCTTTTTTGATCAAACTGCTATTTCAGAAACTCGATTTTATATCATGTTTATTTCAAAACCGCTCCAGGTACCCATCGACTTGCCGTTCAGGGTGAATCTCAAAGGAATGGAAATGATTTTATTAAGTGCAACAGAGGGAGAGCTTTTTGTAAAAGTGACACTATTAGACGGAATACCTGGAAATCCGATGGCTTGGATAGAAAAAAACTGGCAGATTTCAGTCACAGCACGCTTTTTTGATACGACACTTAAAATGTTGTCTAAGTGAGTAAAAGAAGTGGGGAAGCAAGGGGAGATTATGTCGATTGAGAGACTTTCCCATCTGTTAAATAAATTTGTCGTCCGGCAAGGCGAGCAAAATCTGGATCATGCGTTACCATAACAATGGTTGTTCCATTCTCTTTATTAAAACGATTTAATAAATTCATCACAATATCGCCGTTTGCTGTATCTAGATTTCCTGTAGGTTCGTCAGCAAATAAATAGGTGGGCTCCATAATCAGTGCTCTGGCGATAGCGACACGTTGTTGTTCACCCCCAGATAATTGTCTAGGTAATCGGTGTAGTTTCTCGCCTAACCCTACCTCTTTAAGGAGGTTAATGGCAAGTTCTTTTCGCGTTCTTTCTTGCTTTGTTTTTCGAGTGGGCATGAGCACGTTTTCTAGTGAGCTCAATTCGGGTAGTAAGTAATGAAATTGGAAGACAAAACCAATGTGGGTATTTCTGAATTGATGCAGGCTAGGCAAATTCATGCTTTGAACAGGGATTTTATTAAACAAAACTTGACCGCTGGTCGGTGTGTCTAGTGTACTCATAATATACATTAAGGTACTTTTTCCTGAACCTGATTTTCCAAGCAGGGCGACAAATTCACCCTTTTGAATAGTGGCATCAATATCTTGAAGGACAGGTGATTCTGTCGTTTCGAAACGTTTATAGACTTTTCTCACTTCAATCATGGCACTAGCTTTCAGCCCTAATAATATCAATAGGGGTCATTTTTCCCGCGTATCTTGCAGGAAGCCAACTCGCTATCACGGAAGCAATCAGAGATAAAACGCCTGCGGTTATATAAATATGAGGGTTAAACGAGACCATCATGGTTCCTGTTCCTTTTCCCATGGGGCCAGCTGCAAATGGAAGGTGACTTAATCCTTGGCAGGCGAATAATCCGATTACAAGTCCTAAGCTACCGCCTAAAAGACCTAAAATGATTCCTTGAACAAGAAAGAGGAAGACGATATCGTTTTGCTCATATCCCATTGACCTCAAGATGGCAATTTCTCTTCTTTTTTGACTAATCACCATATTTAAAATGTTATAGATGCTAAATCCGGCCACCATTAAAATCGAGCCTGTCATCATGTATCGAATGGCATCTTGTATTTTGAAAACAGAGAAGAAATTGGCATTAAGTTGGTCCCAGCTTTGAACAAGTTCTTGGCTTAATTTGCTCCATTGGGTAGCCATTTCAGCGGCATGATAGACATCGACTACCTTGACTGCAATTTCATTGACTTGACTGGGGGTATTATTAATCGTTTGTGCGTCATGAATGTCTCCATATACACTTCCTTCATCTATACTTTTCATTCCTACCGAGAAACTGCCAGATACTTTGAAGGGTATAGGGGCTTGCGTTCCATTGGACACCATCACCGTATCACCTACTCGCGCGCCTAATTTTTTAAGAAGTTCATCTCCGACCAAAAGCCGATTTCCGCCTCCGGAGATATCCGTAAATTTTCCTTGTGTCATATATTGAGCTAGCCGGGTCACTTTGCTTTGGCTGATGGCATCGACTCCGATAAGGCGACTAGAAACCGTCGATCCCCCTTTTGCGATTATAATTTGAGTCGTAAATTGAGGTGAAAAAGCGATGACACGGGGATCATGTTGAAGTAACTTATACCACCCCGTTGGGTTTTGAATACGAGGGCTGTTTTTATTTCCTGAAGGAGGAATAATCCAATGGACATAAAGGGCTTTAGGATAGAAGGCTGAATCGAGAGAGTGTGTTTCTAAAATATCTTCGCGTGCTGAAATATGAATGTGGGCGTCATTATCGAGTAATTGTGTGATGAGATATTCTCTAAATCCAAGCATCATACCCGAAATAACAACAAAAGCTACTGTTCCTAGCATAATACCCAGAAGGGTTAAGAGTGTTTGTCGTTTTCTTGCAATAAGGTGGCGTAGCGAAAGAAATAACATTAGGGTTGTGTCTTTATTGGAACTAAAACGTCGTCCCCCATTTTTAAATTAGAACTTAAAATTTCTACTTCCTGGTTATCTACAGTGCCTGTTTGAACATGAATCTTTTCTATAGAATTATCTCGCCTTCTTGTTACAACCCCCTCTTTGAGGGCTAAAATAGGAAGCATAAGAACGTTGGGTTTTTCAAGCAAAGTAATGGCGACATCTGCTGTCATGCCTGGTAATAGTTGTTTGGGGAGTTTTGGACACTCAATATGAACTAAAAACTGGCCACTATGAGAGTAGATATGTTTGACTCGTCCATAAAATGGTTGTTCTCGAAGGTTATCAAAACTTAAGATGGCTTTTTGTCCAATTTTCAATCTAACGGCACCCTGTTGCTCGATATTGACAACGAGATAGCAGTTTTGCAGGTCGACTAGGGTTAAAACGGGGGTTTGGGGAGTGATAGTTTCACCTTGTTTATACGTGACCGCTGTAATTGTTCCGCTAAACGGGGCTTCAAAAAGGGTATCCATCAAGGCTAGTTTTTGGCCTTTTTGAACGTTTTGACCTTCTTCCACATAGAGTTGCTCCAAAGTGGTGGCCATGGCTGTTTTGAGTTGGTAACTAGATTTTGGGGTTACTGTACCAATTCCATATACAGCTTCGATAAGCGTCCCTTTTTTAAGAGGGATCCATGTACCTTTGCGCTTGGATTGTTGATTTTTAAAAAATAGTAACCCTCCTATGAGGGCAACTATTAAAAGCAGTATCAGTATTTTTTTTGTCATGGGGGCTCCTTAAATTTATTCGGGAAAGGGGATTCCTGCCGAAATTTTGAGTAGTTCATAGTTTAGACACAGGTTGTTTTTGATTTTTTGATAGAGTCGTTGTGTTTGAACCCAATTTGTTTGTGCGATTAACACGTCACTCAGAGAAATGAGACCCAATTTAAATTCTTTATCTTTGGCGGTGTAATTTTCAAGTGCATAAGTGTTGGCAACTTTTAGCTTTTCACACTGTAAGAACCCATTCTTTAAAATAAGCAGACTATTTTCAATCTCCTCGATGGCTTTGCGTTTGGTGAGAGAAAGCATTTGTTCCTTTTGAGATTGTAGTGATTTTGCTTGAGTAATTTGTGTATCAATAGTACCCCAGAGGTAAAGGGGAAGTGTCGCTATAATACTGGCATCCCATGGGCTGTTTTTGAGTGCACCAACATCTCTTATGGGATAGTAATTTCCGATTAAATCTATACTGGGTAAATAGGCGCCTGTTGCAATATGTGTTCCTGCTTGGGCACTTTTGAATTCAAACTCAGCACTCATTACCTCAGGTTTTTTAAGGGCGAGTTCTTGCCAATTAAACGAGACTATTTGGGGAGGGTAAGGTTCAGAAGAAAGCGTGTCTGGAATTTGGTCTGTTAAAAATGTAATGACCTTTTCCGCCAGAGCTATTTGTAATTCGGCATTGAGTTGGTCGGCCTCTTGAGTCGCAATACTGGATTCTAGCTCGAATAAGGATGAAGTCTTTACTCTCCCCAATCGCCTCCATTTTTTAAGCTCAATAAGGCGGAGTTTATTCATGGAAATAGCCTCTTTTAGCAAGGAGGCGTCTTCTTTTTCGCTTTTGAGACTGTAAAAGGCTTTGACGACTTCTTTCGCCAAATCTAACTGTGCTGCTTTTAGTGAAAATTCATGGTGTATTTGAGTCCATTTGAGCTGATCAATAGCATTGAAATCTCGAAATCCTTTAAATAATGATTGGCTTAATTGCGCTTTTAAAATAGTTTGGCTTTCCGGAAAAATGTCGCTAGCAAATCCGGAGATAAGCGGTTGTCGGTTATACTGAGCACTGATATTGATGAGAGGAAAAAATGCGCTATAGGCTTCACTTACACGGGCTTTAGAACCACTCAAGACGCTGCTTTGTTGAGAAATGAGCTCACTTTTTTGCAGCGCTTTTTTGTATAGTTCGGATAAAACGTTAGCTTGAATCACTGTGGATATACCGAAGTATCCCATGAGTAGATAAAGTGTAATATTTCTTGCATTCATTATTAAAAAAATTGATTTAAAATGAAAATTTAAAGCCGCCAGAACAAGTGAGCCCAGTGTCTGTTGAATTATGAACAGATAAAGAGCCTAGTCCAGCCTCAATATAGAGTTTTCCTGAAACATTCTTTAAAAAGTCGACAGTTTGTTCTAGACCGAGCGCTATTTCAAAGCCAGCCTTACTATCGGAAGCAAATGGGATATTTATGCCTCCTTCAGTATAAACCTTGAGTTCAGGAAGGGGTGTGTTAAAGTAAGCGATTTCGTTTATAGCCATGGTGGCGATGTTTTCATTGTTTTTTTGGACAATCCCTAGACTGATTCGGGTAGATGCGGTGACATCGTTTGTGAGTTTTATTGGAAGTATAAAAATGTCCCCAAAAACAGAAAAGTTTGAAGAAAGAACTCCAAGGTGGATTCCGTATTCAATAGGGGGGAGGGGTTGCGAACTGTTTTTAGGAGGATCTGGTTCTAATTGGATCTCAGAAGCACCCGCTTGGAAATTTCCGGATTCATCGTTGTCTGATTTTGCAGACGATAGGGGTTGTTTTAAATCAACCCGAGCAAGTCTAGGGTTCTGGTTATGTAGAGGCATTGTTTTTGACAGCCTAGGTGTTGTCTTGAGGGGGGGGGCGACTGTTTGGGTGTATACGGGGTGAGGCTCAATGAAAGGGGCTCCATTTTCAATGTGCGTTGAATGAGAATAAAAATATCCTGCAATACCCAAAACAGCCATGAAAATGAATGTTTTTATAATGGGTGAAGTTTTTTGATCTTGTTTTTTACTCATCTTATTGCGTCCTCCAAAAAAGCTTTTGAAATTTATATTTGAGTCTGTTCACTGGTCTTAGTATAGTTAAAAAAAAGCTATGTTCAAAATAAAAGCACTTCATTTTTTGTTTTTGGGTATTTTTCTCTTCTTGGGCGGAGAAAGAAGTGTGTGTGGACATGAGATTTCAGTTTATCCGGGGCTACACGTTTTTTATTTTAATGTAGGCAGGGTATCTGCAAATTATTATGTCTTGTCTCGTTGTGAAGAAGTATCTTCTAATCATAAAAACTTGCTCATTATTTTTGAAGGAAGCGGCAAGCATTCTGTATTGGGTAAAAAAAACTCTCACGGTTGGGATAGTGTGTCTCTGGCGCATCTCTTCAATAAAGAGTTGTTAAAAGGGATGGATATTCTGGTTCCAGAGAGAATTTCTCTGGAACTAGGTGCCGAGTATCGGGACAATCAAAGTGGGTGCGAAGATAATTTTCGTAACAAAGTAACCTTATACCCTGACATGATAGATCAGTTTTTGTGCCTCCATCCAGAATATTGCAGGGTTATTATGATGGGCTACTCGGAGGGAGGGAGTCTTCTTCCACGGTTATATCAAAAACTGAATCATAAAAATCGAATTTCGGGATTGATTCTTTGTAGTTCCGGTGGGTTGTCATTCTATGAGAGTCTGCAAGTCCAAAAAAAGTCAAACCTGCTTTTCCCGGATAAATATCGGCAGTCTTTAGACATCTTAGAGCCCTCTGTTTTAGCCATTCGGCAGCATCCGTTTAGTAAAGATATGTTTTATTTTGGAAGGCCCTATATCAAGTGGGCCTATTTTTTATCTTATCGCCCTATGGATGACTTATTAACAGTATCTATTCCAATTTTGGTATTGCACGGAGATAAAGATCTCAATATACCTGTGGAAAGTTCGCGCGGAATTGGAAAGGCTTTTCAAAAGGCCGGAAAGCATAACTATCGCTATATTGAATACAAAAATACCAACCATTTTTTTAATGGAGACTATTCAAAAATGATTCAAGACATTAACGCTTGGATTTCTTTAGAGTTTTAGGTTTAGGCATCGGAAGTTCGCGTTCTGTGAGTCTAAGCTGGGTCCAGCTGTGTGAATTTGATCTGTAATATAATCGACAAAAGACGCATCTGAGGCCATATTCTAAGTATAGTTTAGGGGAATGTTTTTGTCTTGGATTATTCGCTGTTTCATGGTTAGAATAAGGGATAACGTTTTAATAAAAAAGAATTTAAAAGGAGAAAATAATGTTGAAAATAGTTTTGATAGGTTTAGTAGCGTTTATAGGCCTTGTGACTGTGTTGGGGATAGTCGCGCCTCGGGATATGAAAATTGAAAAAAGCATTGTCATTAATCAGCCCAAAGATAAAGTGTTTGAGTATCTTCGGTATCTCAAAAATGGAAGTGAGTGGAGTCCTTGGGAGAAAAAAGACCCTCATATGGTCAAAACTTGTCGAGGGGTTGATGGACAAGTGGGGGCTGTGGGGGCTTGGTCTGGAAATAATGAGGTGGGTGTCGGTGAACAGGAAATTAAAGCTATTACAGAAGGACAGCGTATCGACACTGAACTTCGATTTCAAAAGCCTATGAAAACAACAAGCCAAGGCTATTTGATTACGGAATCGCTAGGCGAAGTTCAAACCAAGGTGACTTGGGGCATGACGGGACGGTCATCCTTTCCCGGAAATGTCATTTGTTTAGTCATGCATATGAATAAGAAGGTTGGTGGGGAGTTTGAATCGGGATTGGCAAGCTTGAAGACTATTTTAGAAAAATAATTGAACACTCTTTTGTAATTGAATTAAAAGCGCCAACAAGTGACCAAACGATCCTTGTTGGTGCTTTTACACCCGCCCATAATCATCCTCAGTTCTAACAATGTCATCTTCGCCGAAATAGGTACCTCTCTGAATTTCTATAAATGCCAATGGGGTAGGGTGTGTGTTGGCAACCCTATGGAAGGATCCCAATGGAATATGAATCACTTGGCCTTCTGTATAATCTTGGGTGATGCCATCTAGGGTTACAGTTGCTATTCCTTGAACTACGGTCCAAAGCTCTTCCCGTTTAAAATGTTTTTGATAGCTTAACCGAGCACCAGAGTTCACACATATGCGTTTTACTTTACAATAGGATTCTTCAAGCAACACTTCCCAACTTCCCCATGGGGTTTCTGAGCTATATAACGACATAAAGCCTCTCCATTCGAACAAATTCAGACTGCATTAAGTATACTACAGCCACTTCCCCACTTCTATATTTACATAATATATATTATGCGACAGTTTTATTCTAATAAAAAATCCACTATACTGACCCTATGTTATTTCTAAAACAGGCCCTGATCTCGTCCCTTAAAAAACTTCTCAGCTCAAAAAAGAAAGCGAACGAACCAGACGTTTCTCAAATACAGAAGTCGAAGACGTTTACAAAAGAAGATATTGCCATTTTATCTGGTTATTTGCCTCATTTTGCTATTGTTTATGGCATCAATACTAAAAAATCAGTGATGATGATTCCTATCGAAATGTTACCTCAGAGTCCTAAACCCATTCTTGAAGATCATAATGGAATTTCCTATTCAACCTTAAACTAATGCCTGAACTTTCTCCTGTAACACAGACTATTTTTGACCACTTGCGCGAACTTAAAAAACGAATTATTACCTCATGTTTTGCGGTTATGATTGGGGCTTGTATTGCTTACTTTCTTTACATTCCTATTGTTCATATTTTATCTGATCCGTTTACTCACATTGTGGGACAGGATAAACCCATACTCTATGTTACCTCGGTGTTTGAAGGCTTTCTAACGAGGATAAAGTTTGCCTTTATTGGAGGTATTGTGGTGTCTTTCCCTGTACATATGTATCAAATCATTCGGTTTGTTTTTCCGGCTTTAAGTTCCAAAGAAAGAAAAATTATAGGGTTTTGTTTGCTTGCAAGCACTTTTTTGGCTGTTTTTAGTTTGTTATTATGCTATTTTCTCTTAATTCCTATTTCGATGCAGTTTTTAATTAATAGTGATTTTATACCTAAAAATGTAGGCGTTTTACTTCATTTTAATCAAAATATTTTTTATGTGTTTAATTTTTTGCTTTACTCTATGCTGGCCTTTCAGTTTCCTATCGTTTTGGAACTGATGTTGTATTTAAATATGGTTTCAAGAAGAACACTTTTGAAATCCAGTAGAATTATTATTGTTATCATTTTTATTATTGCAGCTATTGTGACGCCTCCTGACTGGATTTCTCAGTTAGGGGTGGCTATTCCTATGGTTTTTTTGTTCTATCTTACTCTCTTAATTGCGAAGATATTTAAATTCGGAGAAGGATAATCCTATGTTTGGTTTGAGCTCAACAGAATTAATTCTTATCGCTATTATTGCTATTATTTTTATTAAACCAGAGGATCTTCCTACCATTATTCGACAATGTGGAAGGCTTTACGCACAGATCATGCGTATGTATTATGCCTTTATTGATGAAATTAATAGCTATGAAGACACTTTGAAAAAATGATAAGACAACGCCTATTCTATTGTCTTTTTTTTCTAGGTCTTTTAGCCGAGGCACATCCCCTTTATTCACAATTGCTGGATAGAGAAGCCTACTTGCCTCCTTTAGCTATGCAATATGCCTTGGGTTATCACTATAGTCCACCGGCACTTGACAATGCTTTCTCAAAACAAGCTTTCCAAAATTTTATTGACCGTTTAGATCCCAGTAAACGTTTTTTTACACAGGAAGATATTCAAGCTCTCAAACAGTATGAGTATCAAATTGATGATGAATTTTTATCAAAATCAAATGTCCGCCATTGGGCCTTTTTTGAGGCTACCTTTAAGATTTATGATCGGCGTGTTGCAGAAATTCAGAAATTATATCCACAACTCTTAAATAAACCCCTCCCTCTTTATTTAAATGAAAAGTTTGAATCGGATTCTAAAAAACGAGCCTATCCACAAAATGCAGAGGCCCTCAAAAAGCTTTGGGTGCAACTTATAGAATATCAAAACATGACACATTATCTGCATTTGCTTGAATCTAAAAAATTAGACTTGGTTGTAGACCCAAAATTGGAAGCTCAGGCAAGAAATAAAGTGCTAAAAGAACTTAATCAAAGTTTTAAAAATATCAAAAAAGAAAAAAGAACCGACCGGCTCTCTCTATACTTAGACAGCATTATGACACTTTTTGATCCGCATACGAGCTATTTAGGCCCTGAAGAAAAAGAGAGTTTTAGTATCAGTATCCGAGGGACCTTGGAAGGTATCGGAGCCGTCTTAAAGGAAGAAGATGGTTTTATTAAGGTTTCAAGCGTTATTCCGGGTGGGCCTGCATGGCGACAAAAAGAATTAAAGGCGGAAGACATGATTCTTAAAGTGGCTCAAGGGGATAAAGAACCTCTTGATATTGTGGGGATGCGTGTAACGGAGGCTGTAACCTATATTCGAGGAAAAAAAGGGACAGCGGTCCGTCTTACTGTGAAAAAACCACAGGGAACCATTGTTCAAATTCCTATTATCAGAGACGTGGTAGAAATCGAAGAAACCTATGCAAAATCAACGGTGATTACGACGCCTACCCATAAAAAAATAGGGTATTTGGTTTTGCCCGTCTTTTATCACGATTTTGATAAATTTAATGCCAGAAATGCTGCCGATGATATTGCAAAAGAATTGAAAAAACTGAACCAAGCTAAAGTGGATGGGGTGATTTTGGATTTAAGAAATAATTCAGGCGGGGCACTTGAAGATGCTATTCGAATTGCCGGATTCTTTATTAAAACAGGCCCCGTTGTGCAGGTTAGAGACAACCAAAATAATAAATTGGTTCGTGAAGATACGGATAGTGCATGCTTGTATGATGGGCCTCTTGTGGTGTTGATTAACGGATTTAGTGCCTCTGCCTCAGAAATTGTGGCTGCTGCTCTTCAGGATTACGGACGAGGGGTGATTATGGGTAGCGTCCACTCCTATGGAAAAGGAACTGTACAAACCGTTCTAGATTTTGACAGAGTGATGGAGTCCAACCCATTGGGACGATATGCTTCGTCACTTAAGCCCTTGGGATCGCTCAAGGTCACCATTCAAAAATTCTATCGCATTGATGGAGGGGCAACGCAGTATAAGGGTGTCTTGTCCGATATTGTTTTACCCGACCCCTCTGACTATGTAGATGCCGGAGAAAGAACGACCCCTCATTCGCTAAAATGGGATACGATTGAACCTGCAGAATATAAAAAATGGACGCCTGCCATACCTTTAGACACTCTTAAAAAGAAAAGTTCTCAACGGTTGGAAAAAAACGCTTTATTTAAGCAGATTTTGCAACACAATAAAGAGTTGACCGAAGAGCAGAAAAAAACAGTTTTAAGTCTCAATATGAGGCAAGAATGGGGACGTTTAAAAGTTCAAAAAAAAGAAAATGAAGCGATTAAAAAACTTCAAATCCCTTCTCTGTATATTCTAGTTCCTACTTCCAATATACCAGGCTTATCTACAGAAAAGCGAGAAGTTTTAAAAGAGTGGTATACTCAAATTTCTAAAGACCCGGATGTTGAGGAAGCCTCACATGTCATTGAGGACTTCCATTGACATTTCAGAACTCTGTCTATAAAAATAAAGCATTACACTAAAAAAGGAAAACGCATACTATGACTAAAAAAAGCCTCATTTTGACACTGACATGTATTTTGATGACATGTGCTTCTGTGCAAGCCTCTTCTAGACCCCATAAAGCCACCAACTCACCTAAAAAAGTGGTGAAACCAGTGGTTCCTGACCATTCAAAAGAACAAGAAAAAGACGCATTAATCAAACAGTTGATTGAGAACCAAAATGCGATGGCCTATGATTTGGCGCATATGCAGGACATGGTCTCTGTTATCATGGCGATGAGTAAAGAAGCTAAGGGTATTAAGAATAATAAAATTTTTCTCTCAAGAATCGATGACATGATGGCAGATTGCAAAAGAAGGGCTTCAGCAGCCAGAGCACGCACCATTACATTGCAACTGAATGCTATGGACCCCATCTCTAAAACCACTAAGGATAGTTTATGAAACCCACACCTTACATTTGGAAAAATGGAGAGCTGATCCCTTGGGAAGAGGCGCAGGTCCATGTTTTAACCCATGCGCTTCATTATGGTACTGGTGTATTTGAGGGTGTTCGTGCTTACAAAACAGCGCAAGGCCCGGCCATTTTTAAAGCAAAAGCCCACTATGACCGATTGATTAACTCTGGAAAAATTTATCAAATGAATCTCCCCTACTCTTCTGATGAACTTATTGAAGCAACAAAATTGTTAATTCGAGAAAACAAACTCGATGCCTGTTACATTCGGCCACTCTGTTATTACGGATATGGTGCCATGGGACTGCATCCAGGAAAGAACCCAATCGATACCATTATTGCAGCCTGGGAATGGGGAAGTTATCTGGGTGAAGAAGGGCTCGAAAAAGGCATTCGATGTAAAATGAGTTCTTGGACCCGTATTGACAGTCGTATTTTACCTCCCTTGGCAAAATCAACCGCTAACTATGCCAATTCGGCTTTAGCTAAAATGGAGGCTTTAAGTTGTGGGTTTGACGAAGCTATTTTATTGAATCTGAATGGTAATGTTGCCGAAGGGCCCGGTGAAAATATTTTTATGATTAAAGACGGTGCTATTTACAGTCCTCCAGCCTCAGATAATGCCCTTCTCGGCATCACAGCACAAACGGCTATTGAACTTGCAAAGGACCTTAATATTCCTATCTCTTTCAAAAGCATCATTCGTGATGAATTATTTATTGCGGATGAGCTTTTCTTTACAGGTACTGCCGCTGAAATTACGCCTATTCGCGAAATTGATGGACGCATTATTGGCAGTGGAAAAAGAGGCCCTCTGACAGAGAAAATTCAAACACGATTTTTTGATGCAGTTAAAGGCAATATGCCTCAGTATGTCTCTTGGTTAACTCACGCTTAAAAAGACTAGGGCTCTTTTTAGTAGGGGCCCTTTATTTATCTGGGTGTGTGGCTGATAAAACAGAACTTTCACGTTTCGATATTGGAGATCTAGAACTTTATCAGCAAAATCCAGTCTATTATCTCAAAAAGAAGGATTCTAATGACTTTTTGGTTCCGCTCTATATTCAGGAAAGAATTTCGCAACAACACACACGGCATGTTTTATCGCCGTGGCATCAAAAGTATGGCTATTCCAGTGATTATTTAAAAAATCAAGTTTTTCAGTATAAAAACACCCCGTTTTTTGGTGAAAATGGACTTCAAGTTCCTCAAAATAAAATTATGGAGTGGATTGAAAATAGTCATAGTGCTGATTTTCCAAACACAAACCAAAATGCCATTACACTTCAGAATGCATCGCTAAGACTACTTCCTACAGAACACCCGCTTTTTTATGATCCTTCTTTGCCTGGAGAAGGGTATCCTTTCGATATGCTCCAAAACTCTTATATTCCTGCGGGGACGCCCCTGCGTATTCTTCACATTTCTCAAGACAAAGCGTGGGCCTATGTAGCCTCGGCTATTGCAGAAGGATGGGTTCCAATTCGGGGTATAAACAGGGTGACAGAGGATTTTATTGCGGTATATGAAAAAACGGCTTGGATTGTTATCACCAAGGATACTGCAAAATTTTATGAGCACGACCGCTATTTATTTGATGGCTATATTGGGATGTCATTTCCCCTTATTCGTCAAACAGAAACGGACTGGATAGTCGGGGTTCCTATTGGCTCAGAAATAAGAGAAGCCAAACTTATTGAAGTGACTATTCCTAAATCAGTTTCTGATCTGAAACCTGTACCTATTACCAAGGCCAGAATAGCAGAAATGGCTACCCATATGATCGGACAACCCTATGGGTGGGGCGGGCTTTATGGTAACAGGGACTGTGCTTCAATGATTCAAGATCTGTTTACCCCTTTTGGCATTTGGCTTCCCAGAAATGGCAACGACCAAGGCCTTGAGGGGGGCTTATTCTTTAAATTAAAGCACCTTAATCCTCAAGATAAGGAAACGACTATTATTGAAAACGGACTCCCCTTTATGACCCTTTTATGGCTTAAGGGACACATTATGCTCTACGTTGGTTCAGAGAAAGGCCATGCTTTAGTGCTCCATAATATTTGGGGTGTTCGCACCAAGGACAATTTAGGAAAGGAAGGTAGGAAGGTGCTGGGAAGAACGGTTATTACAAGTCTTCAGCCCGGAAAAGAACTTCCAACTACAGACCCTAAAACCAGTTTGCTCAGTCGCGTTGAAGCGATGACCTACTTGATACCCAGATATGAATAACTAGCTTAATACATACGCCGTATTTCTTCCCGCTCCCTGGGATACTAAATACCCTTTTGCAACCAGATCCACAAGCTCTAAATGGGCTGTTTTGTGAGAAACTTTGTATAACGCGCGATAGTTTTTGTTTGTTATTTGAGGATGGTCTTTTAAATAATGAAGTACCTGGTTTTGTCTAGAATTAAGGCTAGGCTTCGAAGAAACCTTTGAGATAGATAGCTTTAGTTCTGGAATAGCCGAAGCCGCTTTTTTTAGGGGTTCTTCAGTCTGAAGGGCTTGGGAAAGTTCCAATAATTCTGTAGTTAAAATATCTAAGTCCAGCGTTTCTTCGGTGAGATCAGGCTGGGAAGATAATAATGTTAAATCAATGTGGGGGCTTTCTGAAAGTTCTGTCTCTTCAATACAAATTGATTCTTTGGGGGTCTCAATTAATTGGAATAGTGGAGTGGTAACTTTTTCAAGTAAAGGGTGATAGGGTTCTGTGTCTTGGAGTCTATAACACTGGTTTTTATAATAGGCCGGCTTTTGAATTCCCTCTGGAATCGCCATACAGACAATGGTTTTATCGTTTTTATGTATAAACTCTAGTCGAACAGAAATAAAAGGGGTACAGTGAGCTTGGACAAAAGAATCTACCCAATTTTGGTCAATATTTGTTCCGATTAAATGGAAATTTTTAACATCTAAACCAACAAAAATGCACCCCCCTTTTGCATTATATAAACCTACTATTACCGAACCTAACACATCTTCTGAACGTATAGATGTGAAAAATTTTGTGGTTGAATTTTCTCCAGCCTGAAGATAGTTTAGAACATCTGACCATTCCATATTATGACTCCGATGCCTTGAAATTAGAGATAATATTCAATAAGGATGTCCTTCTTATAAAGCAATTCCTTGATTTTTTGAATAGCTTGATAAATAGGGAGATCTTTTTCAATTAAGCAATCGACAGGAAATTCATAAAAGTGACTCTCGCCCACGTTGATAACCAAAAGGTCGTTTGGAGCATTGAGTGTTTTTAAAATTTTGACCTCGTTGTCATCCAGGTCTGAAATGGTTGAAATCAATAAGAGTCCTGCATCGGTAAATAAATGAGACATTTCACCCAATCGACGGATATGCTCTTCACGGTCTTCTGCCACTCTCACATCCGAACCAAGTCCAGCCAGCAAGTTAGAAATGCCTAGAAAATAAACACTTTTATTGGCTAAAAACAGCTCGGCTTCTAAGGCCTTGGCTAAAGCCAACTTCCCTACCCTTCTAGGGCCCGTAATCACAATAAATTGAGGTTTTTGGCCAAATTTTTCTGTGCGCTTGAAAGGTGAAATATCGCTTCTTTCCCAGGAAAACTCTCTTGATTTGACATAGTCGGTGAGGAGAGATTCTGTTTCAATACAGTCAGTGATAATTCCGCCTCCAGCAATTTCGTAATCATCAATTACAACAAAGCGCCCCGTAGCCTCTATTTGGGAAGAAATATCAAAGGCTACTGGCTTTAGAGTCTGAAAAATACACTCAGCGACTTCATGTCTTTCTACTTCAGGCTTATTTTCTTGTGTGAGTTCTGCTGCGTTCAAAACGCTGACGATTTCTTTTAAATAAACCGAGGTCCTAGCCGAACCTAGCTTTAATTTATAGCGCTTATTTTTAATGAGAGGGTTTTTACCCATCCAAAAAATATTGGCTCGAAAGGTAGCCCCCACTAAAGCCCGTGTCTCGGTTGCTTTACACATCAATTCACCAGGTTTAATATACAGCTGAGTTTCAAGCGTAAATCCTGTGGCAAAGCCAGATTCAATTTTTTTTTGAGAGGGGAGATTAAACCCCTCAATGGTTTTAATCACAGATTTCTTTTGCGAGGGATAAAAAACCACCTCATCTCCCACAGACACCGAACCCGTTTCAATGGTTCCTACCACAATACGTCTGTCATCGCCTTCTTCTGTAAATTTATAAATATCTTGAACGGGAAACCTAAGCGGTTGAAAAGATTGAGATTTTTCTTTCTCCAGTCCATCCATTAATTCCAAAATAGACTGGCCCTTATACCAAGACATTTCAGTATTCGAATATGGAATTAAATTTTGGCCTTCTCGGGCTGCGATAGGAACAAAAGCCAAGGGTTCAAGATTGATTTCCTTGAGAAAAGCTGTGTATTCAGACACAACGTGATCATAGGCTTTTTGGCTGTAGTGGACCAAATCCATTTTGTTCACAAGAACAATAATTTGCTTAATCCCTAAAAACGACATCATAAAGCCATGCCGGCGTGAATTTTCTTGAACGCCTTCTTTCACATCAATAAGCAATAACGCTGCCTCGGCTCTTGCGGCTCCTGTAATCATGTTTTTCAAAAATTCAATATGACCTGGCGCGTCAATAATAATATAGTGACGTTTTTCTGTATTAAAAAAAGAACGTGCTGTGTCAATTGTAATGCCTTGTGATTGTTCATCTTTAAGCGCATCTAGCAAAAAGGCATATTCAAAGGGCTTGGCGCTGCGTTTGCACATTTCCCTGACCTGTTCTAGCTTCCCCTCGGGTAAAGAGCCCGTATCGGCCAATAAACGCCCTATGAGCGTGCTTTTGCCATGATCGACATGGCCCACAATCACGATATTCATTTGTTCTAGTGGCATGTTACATATATCCTTCGCGTCGAAGCGTTTCTAATCCGCCTCCGTCTTCTTTATCCTGAGCTCGGCCCGATCTTTCCGCAATATTGGCAAATTTTCCAGATCTTAACTCTTCAATAATCTCTTGTACATTTTTTGAGCTGGATTCAACAGGAAAAGTGCAAGGATAGCATCCTAATGATCGGTAACGTTTTCCCTCGCCCTTGTCAAAATACAAGTCAATAATGGGAATGTTTTCACGCTCGATATATTCCCAAATATTCAATTCAGTCCAGTCTAATAAAGGGTGAATGCGAATATGGGTCCCAGGAGCAAAATCGGTTTTATACTGGTTCCAAAGTTCAGGGGGTTGATCACCCACATCCCAGTCACTTTGTTTGTCACGAGGCGAAAAATAACGTTCTTTCGATCGACTGCCTTCTTCATCGGCACGGGCACCTACAATGACCCCTGTGTAAGGCTCGGTATAGGTATCTAGAACATAGTGTCCTTGTCCGTGATCAAGACGATAACGAGGCCAATCTCCCGCCAAGGTATGTTTAAGGGCTTCACTTTTTAAGAGTTTACAGCAAGAGAGGCGGTCAATTTTTCCGTCTGGAAAGGTGTTTTTAGCGTCTAGTGCCTGTTTGTTTTCTCCATAAACCATATTCAGTTTCCACTCTAAGGCAATTTTGTCACGATAGGCAATCATGGCGGGAATTTTATAGTGGGTATCGATGTGAACCAAGGGAAGCGGTACATGTCCGAGAAAGGCTTTCCTGGCTAGCCAGAGTAAAACGGTGCTGTCTTTTCCGATAGACCAGAGCATGCAGAGGCTTTTGAACTCGCGATAGGCTTCTCGTAAAATATAAATACTTTGTGATTCTAGTTTGTCTAGGTGATTCATTAAGAGCTCCTCTGAGTAAGAATACTCTGAACAAGACTGTGAATCGTTGTTTGAGATTCATCTGGAATAGGCAGTGTGTGATTTTGACAATTGCGTATTGCTGTATCAATTTCAAGAAGTGTAATCATACTAACGGACTTATTTAAGCTTTTCCAGGTTTTTTTGCATTCTTGGCTATCTCTAAAATGCTTAGTTGAGTTAGTAAAATGATTTAATAACCACACCTCAAAACAAGGATTACTAATTCCGGCTTTAATGTTTTTTTCTTCAAATTGAGGTAAATACTTTTTAATCTGATCAATTTGTTCATCCGTATCAAAAATAGCCCAATAATCGCATGCATCAGATGTTTTGATTAAACTTTCTATTCTTTTCAAAACATGCGAAACATCAGACTTATGATCACAACTTTTGATGTTAAAATGGTAATCTTTAAGTAGACTTTGTAGATGAGAAAAATATTCGGGTTCGTCATTTTTTCCTTCTGTAGCAATACAGATAACTCTTCGCCTTTTTGGGTACCTAGGGTTAGGGGACCTTTCTCGACCATTTCTAGAAGACATCTTTATTTCCAATAGTGGGGATACCCCCAAATCTTCCCTCTAAATATTGTTTTTCCAAATACCTAGTATCACCCTCAAGATTAATATCACTTAAGGGATATAGACAGCTAGACTTGGTTTCAAAATCACGCTCAATAAACCAGATTTCATCATTTCGAAACATTTCCTCACTCAAAATATGGGTTTGATGCGTCGTAAATATAAACTGACTATTTTTAGATTTAGCAAAAAAGTATTTAATAAAATACTCTAATAAGTGTGGATGGAGATGTTGATCAAGCTCATCAATAATCAAAACTTTAGAAGTATGAATTGCAAAAAAAAGCTCCTGAGAAAGCTGAATCAGTCTCTTTGTTCCATCAGACTCTGTTTTAAATGGCATAGGAAAGGTTTTTCCATTTGCAATATAATCCACTGTGGATTCAAGTAAATAGAATTTGTCGTCATCCCCCCTAAATACAACCTCGTTCTTGTCTGAAATTCCAAAATTATCTTGTTTCCAAATAATAGCTTCATTAGAAATCTGTTGTTCAAAAATTTTAAGTTTATTCCATCCTAATGTTCTAAAACAAAGTTCATTAAGAAATTCTAGATACTCTTTGCTTCTCCAAGCAAGATAGATCCAAGCATCGGTTTCTCTTTTTTCATCTGCATTTTTTATAGCATAAGGAGGTAATAGTCTCATGCTAGAAGAAAACCATTCATAAACTAGAAGTAAATCAGAAAGGCTAGGATAAGATGTCAAATTCTCATTGCTTAATCGAGTGAGTAAAAGCAGGTTTTTCCTAGTTCCCATAGATATTAAATCTAAAAATTTAGATTCATCTTCCGATAAAGCAAGAAGTCCAGGCCCTTTTTCAAGTTGAATTTCTTCTTCTAAAGTTCTTCTTTTATAAATAAGTGCCCACTTATCTTCACCCAATGATTTGTAAAGGGCTTCAGTGTATATAGTTGTTTTATCTAATTGAACTTCATATTTAAATATAGGATGGTCTTCGCCGACACATATCTGTATCGAAAAAAAAGAATTTAGTGCTGGACTTTGTGTTAATAAAAAGGGTTTTACAGGCAATTCATCTGTGTGATTATTTGTGCCTTTTTTAATCAATAAAGAAATCATATTCATGATTTGTATAAAGTTACTTTTACCAACCCCATTCTCACCATAAATAGAGGCTGCCTTAAGAAGTTTAATACCCCTTTTTGTATAAATAACATGGCTAGGGTGTGTCTTTTCTTCTTCAAAGGCAAGCATATTAAATTCAGTTTTTTCTTTAAATGAAAGAATGTTTTCTACCTCAAGTCGAACGAGCATCAGTGAGCCTCCTTCACATGCAACCCGCATTCTTTCCCGTCCGGATTTTCCCACCACCAGCGTCCTGCACGCACATTTTCACCGGGTTTGATAGCTCGGGTGCAAGGTGCACATCCAATACTTGGAAACCCGAGTTTGTGGAGACGATTGACTGGGACGTCGTGGGTTTTTAAATACGCCCATACTTGGGCTTCTGACCAATCAGCAAGGGGGTTTATTTTGAGAATATGATGGGTTTCATCCCACTCTATTTTTTCTAACACAGAGCGTGTAGCAGACTGGCTTTTTCTTAATCCTGTTATCCAGCCCTTGCAATTTGAGAGTGCCCGTTTTAAGGGTTCTACTTTACGAATGTGGCAACATTCTTTTCGATTTTCAATACTGTCATAAAATGAGTTTGGACCCTTAGAGGTGACTAATGCTTCTGTTTGTTTTGCTTCAGGGAAATAGACCTCGTAAGACATTTCGTAAGTTGCCCGCGTTAAAGCCATGACATCGTAGGTTTCTTGGTGTAAACGTCCCGTGTCCAAGACAAAAATACGTGCTTTAGGCTCTATGGATAGCATCATATCGGTCAAAACCTGGTCTTCCGCACCCAAACTTGAAGCCAGTACAATCTGCTGGGGATAGTCATGGAGGAATCCCTTCAGAATGTCTAATGCCTCAGACTCTTGGTACCGTACTTTTAACGTTTCAATATTCAATTCTGTTGTCCTTTTGAGCCCATTTTTCAAAAACAAAAAGGGCTTCTTCTGAAGGGAGATGGGTCATTTTAACGGTGCGTTCGGACAAGGGCATGGCCATTTCACGATAAATAAACTCGTCATCAAAACCAATTCCAGCTGCGTCGTGACGCGTATTGGCATAATAAACCGCTTTAATTCTAGCCCAATAGATAGCGCCTAAACACATAGGACAAGGCTCGCAATTGGTATAAATTTCACAGCCATTCAAATGAAATGTTTCCAAAATGCGACACGCTTCACGAATAGCTACAATTTCAGCGTGAGCTGTAGGGTCATTAATCGAAGTTACCTGATTCCACCCACGGCTTATAATCTTCCCTTCTTTTACTACTACTGCCCCAAAAGGCCCCCCTTGTCCTTGAGACATCTTTTCTTGTGAGAGCCCAATGGCTTCTTGAATAAAGAGAGCTGCAAAACTGTTATTTTTTTTCAATGAGCACCACCCAGTGATTCTCCACCTTTTTTTGTTCTAAAATTTTATGGCCTTCTAATTTGACGGAATTAGGTACATTTTGAATGGGTTCCCCATCATCTAATAGAACCTCAAGTTTTTGACCCGATTGAAGTGTTTCCAAAACCAATTTTGTTTTAACAAAATTCATCGGGCATGCGACACCCCGATAATCTTTTTGTACTGCAGTAGAGGCTTCGTCAGCGGACACTAACTTTGGGGCTACTTTGAATCTCAAGGAATCATCCATGCTTTTGTATAAATCAATGACCGCCTCTGCCAATTTAAGTACGGTTTCTTTATGCTTAGAAAGCTCAGATAAAATCTTTAATTTTCCTAAGACAACCACGTCATTAAAGTCTAGAGAAACCAATTCAGCCTCGATAAAATGTTTTCCAAACAAGGTGAATACTTGAGCGTCTTCCTTGGCATCTAGTCCTCGGGTAACCAACAACATTCGGCAGGCCGAAAACAAAATGGCATAAATGGCTTGCTCAATGTCTGATTCAGTCGTCAGAGTTTCTAGAGCTTTGCGTTGAGATTTGATATTTTTCTCATCTACTTCAATCATATCAAAAAGTCCGGCTGAACATTCTGCAGTACCTAATTCATCAAGCGATAGGCGTTTTTTAGCCCCGTAATCGGTATAAAAAGTGGGGTCTGTTTGATAGTCTGGAACCCCTTTGTACTTTTCGCAAAGTTCTTGAATCAGAGCCTTCCCTTCTGTATTTAAATAGTCTTTAAATGTTTTGTACTGGGCTTTTTTAGGGATATATACGCCTAAAAAGTCTTTCAAAAAATGAGGGATATGTTTCGCTGCAATTTCACTGACCTTTTCTGCATACTGAGTCTGCCCGGCCTGTCCAAGTTGAGCACCGGCTAAGACATTATAGGCAGGATACATATCGCCATTGTTTCGGCCAACTTTGCCAAAAAAGCCTATATCTGCAATATGGTGCATTCCGCATGTGTTGGGACATCCTGACATATTGATTTTTAAATCGCTCACCTGATCTAAATCTAAGGAACTTTGAACCAAGGTTTCACGAATAGCTGTTGATAAACCTCGAGGCAAACAAATGCCCAATTTACAGGTAGACGCGCCTGTACAGTTAATCATGTTTCCAATAAAAGGGGCTTGCTTTGCAAGGCTATGACGCATATTTTGAATAATATGAAAGGCATTTCCGATATAGGTTTCAGGAATATTTCGAAGCCTCATATTTTGATCGCGTTCACAACGAATGGTGTTTTCAGAGAAGTTTTCAAGGAAATCGCACAGTTGTTCTGCATCGTCTGTTAATAAATCGCCTAAAATCAAGGGTAATTTGATGGAGACCAAGCCGGGTTGTTTTTGAGGCAGAACATATCGTTTTTTCCATAAATCAAACTCAGGTCCGGAAGCAATTTGGACAGGGAGAGATGTTGCCTTTGCAGAATTATCAATAGGAATTAATTCTAAATTGAGGCTGTCGTCATGTTTGATTTTGTCATAATCTTCAAAGAAATAGTTTTCAAATTCTTGACGATCAATTTTTTTCCATAAAAATTTCAATCGGTTGGCATATCGGTTTCGACGATTACCATGTTTATCAAACATGGTTTTCATGGCCCTTGTGACATGATAAACACGGGATTCGGGAATAAAATCAAATAGTTGATGCCCCACCATGGGTTTAGCGCCCATTCCACCTGCACAATAGACTTCAAATCCCTTTTGGCCATTTTGAATTTTAGCCACAAAGCCTAAACAGGTTGCCTGGGTGTATGCGGTGTCTTTATCGTTGTGTGAAAACGCAATTTTAAATTTTCTAGGCAAATTCCAAGAATCTTCTTCGCTAATCATTCGCGTTGTTAAAGCAATTGCATAAGGGTCAACGTCGAATGCTTCTTCTGTCGAAATTCCAGAATCAGGTGAGGTTAGAATGTTTCGTATGGTGTTTCCGCCCCCCCCCGTGTACTGAGCCCAACCTCATGAAGACCCCGGATTACATTCATGACATTTTCAATCAGAACGTCGTGTACTTGAACCTCTTGCCGGGTTGTAAAATGGACTTCCCCAGACCCATATTTCTGGGCAATTTGAGCCGTTTTTCTAAGTTGATAAGGGGTAATGCCACCTGCAGCACACCGAATGCGCACCATGTATGTATGGGGTTGTCTTTGTTCATAGATACCATGCGCTACGCGAATGGCCTTAAATTTGACAGGATCGGTCTTCCCATCAATAAAGTCTTGAATATCCAGCTCAAATTGGTTTTGATCATCCACTAAAACAGCGGGTGTTTCATAAAATTTATACATGAGAATCTCCTAGGGCTGAGTTCTGAATAACCGAAAGGGTCACAGATTGAACCAGAACTTCGGCTTCTGATTTTTTGACTTTGAAAGCTTTTATATCGGGACGTCCATTCA
>JAHFDB010000053.1 GCA_023249195.1 bacterium
TAACACGCTCTTTGTTCTGTCACCATACTCTAACAAGCTAGTTTGTACTGTCCAACGCCTTGTATACTTTTGAAGTAAGGGAGGGATTTCGGATAAACGAAAACCCTCCACAACCGCATGCGGATTGGCATTAAATCTATGGATAAGGGCCTCAACAACAGGTTTATTTTCAGCCATAGCCGCTAAGAATAGAGCACCAGAATTCGAACTAACATATCTTTTTGTAAGAAGCTTTACAACGCAAACATGGGGAAGATTTTCTAGCAGACTTATAAGCGCGGTACCTGGTTGTCGTGCCAAACCAAGCACTAGATACGGGCGTTCTAGTAAAAATTTCTGCCCTGCCTGATTTTTTGCCAATATTATCAGAACATCCAATTTATGCTCAAAAAAGGCGTTAACTATAGTAGATTCAAAACATTCCAATATAGATATATAACTAGCAGGGAAGTGGGCTAGCAATACCGATCCAACGGTCAAACAAGACTTTCTATGCAGATCAAGCAACTTTACCCTCTCCTCGAAAGCTAACCTTTTGAACCCCACTGCAAGAGCACGCCCAGAGAACTTTGCCAACAGTTCGGCTATGGGAATTTTGCAGGGACCGACTCGCGAACGAAGCACAAAACTAATTTGACCAGGCGAGCGACGATTCAATTCCCCTGCTAGCGCATTCCCTTTAAATTTTGCCAGTACTGCTGCGAAAGAGGGCCTATCGCCCAAATCGATATCCCCGCTGGGAGGGCATGTAGCCTTAAGAAAATTCATACCTTGAGTTTCATGAACGCCTTGTGTTAGTTTTTCAAGGGTGTCTCCCTTATGGAGTGCCAACACATAAAGAAAGGGCATCTTATCAGTGGTTACCACCCCCAAAACATTTTCTTTTGGCTTCTCTATATAGGAACCATAAATACGAAGGTCCAGTAGCCGTCCAACATGCTCATCGGACAAACGCCCTAGTATCTCTCTAAAGGGCTTTTCAGCACTATCTATTTCCCAAGTCAGATACTCACTCAAGAGTGCGGACGAGCAGCGCAATATCACAGGATTTAGTAGTGCTACTATAGGTACATATGATAAATAAGTGTCCTTGTGAAAGAGATACTTTTCATCAGCTGCACATTTGATATTTTTTAATAAAAGTTGCAAACTCTCTACAGTCACTATATCTTCTGAATTTTGAGAAAAAGGAAGGCTCCCCTTTATTAGCAATATACTTATGCATTCTATATCCTTTTAGTCTATTTTTATTTAAGTCTCCCCTCATGAAGCTTTTTAGAGTACCCAAACAGAATAGCACTAACCACGCACACCATAAAAGCAGCAATACCTATGGGTGTACCGAATAACTCCATGGCCATCAGGGCACCGGTTAAAGGCACATTCGCAGCTCCCGAAAAAACACCCACAAATCCAAGAGCGGTCAGTACAGGCAAAGACATGGGTAAAAAAGAAGATAAGGTATTACCCAAACTTGCCCCAATAAAAAACAAAGGAGTCACTTCCCCACCCTTAAAACCACTCCCTAAAGTTAAAATGGTTGTCCCGGTTTTGGCCAAGAATGCCCACCAAGGCAAAGAAATAAAAAAAGCAGCTTTAATATTAGGAATTCCCAAACCTAAATAAGGTCCTAAAGGCAACACAAAAGCAAACCCCGCCAAAACCATCCCGCCCACCACAGGCCTCAAGGGGGCGTAAGAAACCCATTTTGACAATAGATCACCCATTATATGTACCCCCCACGAAAAAAGCATTCCTATACCCCCAAAGCATAGCCCTGCAATCAAACATGATACAAACACTGGCAAAGAAAACACGGGAACACTAGAAATAACAGGGTAAAGTGTGTGATGTGTCCCCAATGCCAATGCCGTTTCATGCCCCACAATTGCAGCCACCATACATGTAAACAAGGCCTCATACCGCACTTTTCCAATGGTAAAAATTTCTAGCCCAAATACAGCTCCGGCCAGAGGTGTCCCAAAAACCGAGGCAAATCCAGCACTCATGCCTGCCATCAATAATACCCGACGGTCTTCAGCGGTGAAATTCAGCCCTTTGCTAAGTTGATCGGTCAAAGAAGCCGCCATCTGCACCGCAGCCCCCTCGCGACCGGCAGACCCTCCAAACAAATGGGTCATTAAGGTGCCTATGAGTACCATCGGCGCCATTCTCAATGGAAGTGTCCTTTTGGGGTCATGGACTTCATCGATTAAAAGAGCATTTCCACGCTCAATATCCCGGCCATAACGCAGATATAGCCACCCCGACACAAACCCTGCCACAGGCAACCCCAACAACATGGTGTGATGAGCAACCCTAAAGGTTGTTACAACCTCTAAAAGGAATAAAAAAAAGGCGGAAGCACAGCCCGATAAAAGCCCTGATAGCAAGGCCAAAATTATCCACTTTGCCCAATGTTTTAACAATAAAGCCTCTGAACCCGAGTTCCCAGCGCACACAGCGATTCGTAAGGAATACGCTGACTAAACCCTGCAAACTCAGCCAAAGAAATAGCGACATTACCCTGAATCCCAACAAAAACCACTTCATCTCCAGAAAAAACAGGGTCTTCACCCACATCTACCATCAGCATATCCATGCACACATGCCCTACAACAGGATGCCGCCTCCCCGCAATCATCACCTCCCCCTTGAAACACCGGGGAACACCATCCGCATACCCCATATCCACCGTTGCAATTTGAGTTCTTTTTTTAACCTCGTAGGTTGCCCCATAACTGATCGTTTGGCCAGGCTCAACCCACTTCACTGCTTGGACCCTAGATGCCAAAGTCACACAATCCGAATAGCTATCCATCCCGATTCTCACCATATTCATATATGTATCAGGAAAATTTTTACATCCAGCCGAGTTATCGGCATGCAGCAACACCCCTTCTGGCAGATTAAGCTTGGAAACTGTTTTTTCAAAGCACGCATATTGTGCCCTAGTCGAGGCTTTGTGAGGTTCATCCGAAGAATGAAAGTGGGTCATAACGCCTTCTAGCTTCAAAGAGGGAAAAGACAGAATAAGCTCGGCCAAACCCTTGGCCTCCTGGGGCTCACACCCTAAACGATTCATGCCTGTATTAATTTTTAAATGACACTTTCCCACCACCCCCAATTCGGCCGCTACTTGCGCCATTTCGCGAATCACTTTTTCGCTATATACAGTAATAGAAAGGTCACTTTCCAAAGCATAAAGAATGTCTTTTCCAAGGGGCTGGGAAAAAAGAAAAAGGGGCAAATAAATTCCCCCTTGCCACAATTCATCACCTTCTTCGACGCTCGCTACTCCAAACCAATCTACAAGGCCACTTTTTTGAGCCTCTAACGCCAAGGGGAGGGCCCCTAACCCATAGGCATTGGCTTTTACGACCGCCATAACAGAAACAGAAGGGCCTACTTTTTCACGTAGATTTCGAAAAAAATCGAGGTATTTGGGAACAGAAATAGTGAGGCTACATCTAGGCATATACTACCAAATCCATTCAACATCATACTGCCGAATACTTTTATCTGAAGGGGCTATCTCATCCTAACTAAACACTCAACCATGATGAATCTGTTTAGTCTAATATTTAGACCCCTTATTGTCAAACACCCCCCATACACTCACTGGCCGATTATCTATTCTCTAGAAAAGCATCCTAGCTCAAACAATATAAATACTATATATTAAACAAATAATATAAATTTATTTTTTAAATAAGTTTGCAAAAAAATGTAAAAGGCGCCCCTTACTATGAATACAAAAAAAACCATTGCGACAACTCACAGAACTCGTTTTATGACAGCTTTTCTTAGAACAAGAACACTTAAGCTCGCCAAGTTAGAGAGCGCTCTCAGGGCCAATGACCGCCCACAAATCGCAGCGTGTATAAAAGATCTTGAGAAGCTACTCCCCCCAGATGAGCGCACGCCTATAGAAAATCTCGTACAAAGTCTACTTCCAACTGACGAACTCTTAGCCTATAGGCAGGAAGCGATAAAGGCCGTAACAGACGCTATAGACGCAGCGACAACTGTAAGACCCAGCAGGGAGGATGAGACAGATGCCACTTGTTTAGACACTCTACTTAAGTGTCTAAACCGTATTGGAAAGTATCTTCCTAAGAGTATACTTGGCGAAGTAGTAGCTCAGGTAATGGAAAACCTCTCAGACACAGCCTCACTAAAGGTGGTAAAAGAATGCATTGCATTGGGGCTTTCTATCGATTGCCTGCTCCCTAGCGCTGGAGAAGCAAAAAACACGCCCCTATACTTAGCTGTTTTTTATAGAAAAACAGAAACGGTCTCGTGGCTATTAGAAAATGGCGCCAATGTGTATGGACATGCAGACACTCAGAAAAATAAACAAAGACCCTCTTTATATGGTTTAGCAATAGATGGATTACATCCTGAAATGATTTTTGCTCTCCATAAACATGATCCTCGTGGCCATATGCCTATGCCTATGGCCTATAACCATGAAAATAGTAGAGATTCGAAACTCCACCCTCTATTGATTGCTGTTTTATTAAAAGATATCGAAGCTGTCAAGCACTATGCAGTAACGCCTGATGAAGACATATCTGCTCTGACAGCCCCCCTTATTTTTGCTTGCCAAGAGGGAAATCTCCCGATGGTTAAAGCACTCGTCGAGAAGGGGTGTAATCTAACCAATGCATTGTCCAAAATAAGATGGACTCAAAACTGTCTCGCTCTTGCAGCGAGAACCCCCAATATTGAGTTAACACAATACCTGGCAAAAGAAATCCTTCGTGCACTACCCTTCACGTCTGAAATCTTTGAGCCAGCCATAACAATGGCCGAGACTATGCATCAGCCGCCTCAAATAGCTTGTTTTTTAGAACTTGCGAAGAACGCGGATGAGGAAGGTAGTAAAGAGTGGAGATTGAAAAAAATAGGCGAAATTCTTAAAGATATCGCTGGAAATAGTGCTTATCCAATAGATAAATTCCCACCAGGATATGTTCAATCGATGATTAAGTTTTATTATTCTAACCACCCCCTAACACAGACTGAACTAAATGCCTTCGATAGCGGTCACCTCGAAGTTCAAGCTATGGTGGCTGCATTTCAACGACAAAATTTGGGCAGAGCCGTGACCAAAGAGGATTATGCTTCACCTGCTTCACCTGCTTCACCTGCTTCACCTGCTTCACCTGCTTCACCTGCTTCAGACGGGCACATACCCGATGCTAATGAAGCTCGAATAGCAGGTTTGGTGTCGGATATATGCACTGCCTGTGAGACATTCGAAGGGCATCAACACATCATCGATGGTATAGCACCAGAAGACTTTACCCCATGTCTTCTAGCCCTAATGAAGATGCATAGGGAAACAGAGGAGGCTCCATTCTCCCCCTTATTGGATTTAATTTCTAAGATATCAAAGACCTCTGAAAAACTTTCTCCGGATACTGCACGCCATCTTGTTTACGTAATAGCAGAGTATTCAGAGATAGTTAATGAACCTCACCCGCCCGACATATATCGTTATCTGTTCAGCTGTCTTCCAGTTACTCGTGATAGCAGGCGTCCTGGCAAAGGTAATGATGATCCCATTGGGGTTGCATCAACATTTAAAACCCTGGCTACACACTCCCCCTGCATATTAGCCGATTTCACAATGGTATTTCCATACCCAGATGCACCAGCCACAATAGACGCAGAAGAGGCAGAAAGGGCAGCAAGAAATATAACTACCTCGTTCCAAGACCTCGTAACGAATCGTAAATATCCTGCTGATGCAGCCGCAGCATTAGTTCATCATGCCGTTAGTAGTTGGGATAAAACAGGGGCCCGCTTATACGCTGCTTGCGTGGTAGAACAGGATTTAGTTTTAGTCAGGCATCTTGTAGCACATGGGGCCACATTAGGGGCGCTAGCTGCTTCAACCCTCACTAAACTCATTGTGAACATTAATATGACAGATTCACATGTCATCACACTCTTAGATACAGTGGCTCGCTGTACCGATTTTAATCCCAATGTAAAAACCCCAGAAGGACACCCCGTTCTTAGCGCTGCCATATGCGCATCACGGCCTAGCCGGCTACAATGGCTGCTCGACCATGATGCTGAGCCGCAGCATACGGTCGACCTTCAGCTACCTCCTGATTCATTTTCACCTCGGTTTGGTTCTAGAGACTGTGTAAGAGTAATAGGCGATGTCTTAACCAAAAAAGGTAAATCGTTCAGCAATACCCAGGATCAGGAAGCTTATGAAAAAACTCTTACGAACACCTCCAGTCTTCGTAATATTATGACTAGCCTATTTCGGGGATTCGCACATCCTGAAATTCAACAGCTCTCTCTGGCTGACAAAGAGCAGCTACGTCAGGCTCTATCAAGTGTTGAAGCAATGCCAAATCTTCGGACCCCACAAGGAGCACACTGCAGTCTACTAGCATGGCTTGCATACAAAGGGAACACGGAGGTCCTTCGTACTCTTACTGCAAGCTTACCCGGTATAGATTTTAATACAGAAACTCACAGGAAGCCCCCCTTGTTGCTGGCGGCAGAAGGGCATCATGCCGCAACCGTCCGCTTTCTGCTTGAGGCTGGGGCTTGCCCTTACATGGCAACCCAGGACCTAACGAACCCACAAATCCCCGTACTACTTAGACCCTATATAAAACCATGGTCACTAGCACTTGCCAACTCAGACGAGTTTAAAGGAACCCGGTTACAATCAAGAATAAAGGCAGTTTTACTAGGCATGCGTCGAGCCACAAGAACTAACCCGGAGTTCTATAGAAGACTACCCGTTGATGTTCTATATCGAAACGTATTTCCTCACATGCACATACCCACACAGACTGACCCTAAAACACCAAGCTGGGTGTAGGTGGAGAATCAAAGAAAAGATTGCGACAAACAGGTGTATCAAACGGGCGTACGCTCTGTGTATTTCTTCGCAGTTCAACAGCCTTATGCATCTTTTGTTTTGATCGATCCGAGGTAGGATTTAAACGGAACAGTTTCCTTACCTTTCTTTTTACATGTCGAGGTTTTGTTGGTTTTTTTAAGGTATTTAGAGAAACTGAGGGTGCTACGAGGTTGACTAATGACAAAGGTTGTGGATGTGTTATAGCACCAAATAGTTCTCGACTGACTAATTTTGCAAAACTATGGGCAGCTTGTTCTGGGGAGCGCAATTGATCCCTGGCATTGGCATGATCATAGGCTAACATAAAGCGTTCTTGAATGGCTGGGTCTGAGAAAAGGTACATTGCGAGAACTGAAGCGAGCGCGACACAATCCAAGAGGGTGAATTGCCATTTTTTTTCTCGATCCGTATCTAGAGATTGGACCCAGGTCTTAAGATCTTTTAATAGAGTTTTAGTGATGTCCCCTTCTCCTAAAAAATCAGGTATCAGTGTGATAACAACATCCCAAATATCGGTGGTTTTTTTAGAAGAAAAAACACCTGTTTGTTCTAAAAGCATCGCAGAAAATTGGGTGCTTAAAGCATTTCTAAATATGGTCGCAAATGTATTCAGATAGTCCCTTTGTTCAACGGAAACAGGGCTGCGACTCTCAATAACGAGAGGGGGTTTCCCCATTAGAAAAGCCAATTTATCTAGTTTTTCTTGATGATCGGTGAGTTGGATTGCGACCGATCGTACATCTGGATTCATTTTTTGTTTGGAGGGAGTTCGTGGAGAGTCCGGTGATGCAGCGTCTTCTAGTTTTGCCCTTGCGCAAGAAACCTGAAGGTTAAGAAATGCCGAGTTTTGTGCCAACATGTGACGAACATGGCGAAGTTGGCGTCTCAAGGCCATGTCACGGGCTTTCCCATGCCTATTATTGCATAGAGTGAGTTGTTCTCGTTCTCTAGCGTAGATAGGTTGAACTGAGGCTCTGTGTCGAACCAGCCAAGCGTGATCCTTCTCTACTTGAGCACAAATCCAAGTGTTTTTTCTTGCCATAGATAGCCATTGCGTTTGTTCTTGCAGGGTTCCCTCAAGCTCACGGATACGGTGCTCTTCACGATTAGCAAGCATAGTGAGGAACTCCATCATCATGCCTATTTCTCCCTCTAAAGCTGTCTTAGGAGAGCCCAACATAGGGACAACTTGGGGAGAATGGTGCGTCGGCGTAGATCCCGCTGTTTCAGTGCGGAAGGGGTCTGATAAAGACGCTAGTGTTACTAATAACTTCTGAGCTTTATCTAGAGAAAGAAGTGGGCAAATTGTGTTTGTGACACAGGGAATGAAAGGGGCAGGGTCTCCGAGGGCCTCAATGGATTTGAGTGCCGTATTTGCGAGCATGAGTTGTGCCTCATCATCAAGCATCCGATAGGTTAAGCCATTAAAATGACCGTGAAGCCATTTTGAAGTTGTCCTTATAGACACCCCAACAGGTTCCTCGCATACTTTTTTGACAATGGCACTGACAAAACTCACACAAAGCTCGGCATCTTTTGGGTGTTTAGAGAGGCGCAGATACCAATTTGAAACACTCTTTTCAAATAAAGCCTTATCCTCTGAAAAGTGACCAACAGCGCTGTGTATCAGTCTATCTGAGTGGGGCGAACCGACAAACCGAAGAAGGCGTCTAAACGCACTTCTATTGTTGGGATCGTCTAGCAGACGAGGGGTTTTTTCCATTAATCGAAACACTCTGTCCGAAACCTTTTTTTTGATCGAACCAAGAAGTGGCGCGAAATCGGCACAAGAAAAAACACGGCCCCATTGGTGAAGAGTACCTGCAATGTCTACAACCGAGACAGCGGCATCAGGGGCTATTGCAAAGGCAATGTGGAAAGATATCTTATCAGATAGGTCTAGCTGTGTGCTTAGATGGGCTATCAACAAAGCAATATGGCTGTGTGTGGGTGGTTCTTGTATTAATTTGGGTAAAAGCGGAACAGCCCCCGCCATAGCGTCTTCAAGAAGGTTTAGAGGATAGTCAACCTCCTTATATTTCAACACAGGACCCAGAAGTGTATCTAATACAAACAACGACGGGCCCTTGGCGATGCCTAGTAAGGGTGTTATTTTTTTGAGAAGCGTGACGCAAACGCATTGTCTTGTAGCCTGATCTAAAGCAGGTAAAACCGCCGTTAAAAGGTGTACAACCAGGTGTGAGTTTTGAGGGGTTATATGTCCCGACGTAACGCCCTGAACAGCATCCTCGATAGAAGCGCCTAGAATTTTATTTAAAAGGGCCTTGTTAAGGGGACCAGAAGAAGCTTGGCTTGCCAATTGTTTTATTTTGTCGGCCATATGGTGAGCGTGGAGATATCCTCGAAGATCTATTAGGCCAGATGGCATCCATTTTTCAATCTCATCGAGAGCCATGTTTGGGTGGCAGGTTCGCAACCAAAATCAACAGAAGTGACCTTGAAAGTAGGATCTTTGAAAGAAACGATAAACAGGGCCATTTGTAGATAAAGCTTATGTGT
>JAHFDB010000054.1 GCA_023249195.1 bacterium
ACGGCTCCAAATCTTTTTAGAATTTAGCCAGTTAGCTCTGGCTAAAAAATTTTTGGAGCCTTTCTCTTTTTGTCAAATGCTTTATTACTCGGCTTTACCCATTAAACTTTGGTGCACCCGCAATAAGCGATAAGTTGTTGTCAGCCTTATCCTTTGATACACTGAACGGGTAACCTCATTGCGTACAAAAGACACAAAAATTAAGGGAGATATTATGAAAAAAAGTCAGGCCAATGGTGGCTGCGATCATGCAAAAAACGAGCTAAAACAAGCATATGTGTGCCCAAGGCTTGTTATTCTAGACATTCAGTTCATTGAGGGTCATCAAAATCACTATTCTTTCGAACACGGACCCTTCACAGGCCCTTCTTAAACTATGAAAAAAAAACTTTTTTTTCTCCTGTTTATCGCCACAGCGAATGGGGTGTTTGCGTCTCCCCAGCTGGTTGAAGCGGGCCCGCTTTTTGTACCTAGAACCTCGGTTAAGATGCCCATTCGTGCCTCTATTGATTGGCAAAAAGACCA
The DNA here is from genome assembly GCA_023249195.1 of bacterium. Classification (GTDB taxonomy): domain Bacteria; phylum Margulisbacteria; class Marinamargulisbacteria; order SXXA01; family JAHFDB01; genus JAHFDB01. The sequence continues at coordinate 526 of JAHFDB010000054.1, forward strand.
GGTTGTCATCGAAACGGTACCTACCTTTCCCGTAAAGTCTAACTTTTCAAAAATGGATGCGGGCATGGTTGCGAAGGCTATGGAACTTTCTTTCCTTGAGTTAATGCAGTCCCTTAGAATCGATTCCTCAACCGTCGTGGGAACTTTAATAGAGGAAGATCCTGGACTTAAAAACGAACTGATCTCTGTGTTTCGACAAGGTCAAATTGACATGCTTTCACTGGCGTCTCGACCCATGAGTTGCAGGGTGGTGATTCCGCTCTATACCGAGGTAGGGCTTGCCAAGTCTTTGTTTTTTAAAATGTTTCCTCCGGATAGCACCCCTAAAAGTGGGTCTAAATTATTGTCGGGAACTTTTGGAAAGTTAGAGGCCGATCAAGGGTATACGGGTCTTATTATTGATGCCAGAAAAGCAGGCATGTTTCCGTGTTTATTTTCTGAAATTTCAACTCCGACTACACGGATTTATTCTTACCAAAGGGTCGATTTTTTATACGCCCTCAATTTTGGATTGGCCGGATATAGCCAAAGCATAGAACAAGCCAAAAAAGAGGCTCGGATTGGCAAAAATCCGCTAATCATCAAAGCGACCGGAGTCAAAGGCCCCTTTAAAGGCATTGCCGTTGTGTCCGAGCAAGATGGACAAACCCTTAAAAAAGCCAATGCCGCCACAGGTTTTTTAGAGAAGTGCAAAGTGGTATTTGTGCTTAGTATATAATCTAGGCCAATAGATCTGAAGTGTTAAGGTGCCTCCATAAAAAAGATATCCGGTGGCCTACACGATAACTATAACACCTCAAACATAATTCTCAATCGAATTTTAGAGGCCAAGGGCTTATTATCTTTAACAGCCGGGTCAAATTGCCATTTTTTTGCTGCTTTAAGGGCGATTTGATCTAACTCTTCGTTATCGCTTGAACCCAGTAAACGAGGGTGTGCACTGCCATCTTCTGACACACTAAATTCGATAACAACACTAGATTTAAAGGGCTTGTCCCTTAAATACACGGGAATAATAGGCGACGGTGAAACCAGGACAATGGGGCCATGGGTGGCCGGTTTTACAGGGGCGACGGACTCGCTCACACGATTTTGTTTGGGTGCGGCAGGAGATGTAGACACAGGGGTTGGGGTGCTTTGTAGGGGGGTGGTGCTTACCGTGGGTTCGGATCGGGTGTGGAACATGGGTTTGGGGGACCTTAATTGCGGTATTTTATCGGGCACATCAGGTTCGTAGAGGCGAGCCTCTAGATAAGAATTCTGCAGTGTGGCTGTATGGGAAAATAAGGTGAAATGCCCAAAAACAAGGCCCAATAGAACCCCTTCAACGACACATGCAAACCCCGCGCAAACCCATAGAACCCGAGTGCTTGAGGTCACTTTTGAGCCTCTGTAGCCAAGGCAAATTTACGAACCCCGATGGCTCTAATGGCATCCATGGCCTTTACAACAAGGCCATAGGCAGCGCCTTCATCGGCATTGACGACCACCACTTCTTGAGGTGTTTTTTGCATGGCATTGGCCACAAGTGACCCCAAAGTTTGAAGTGTCGCAGGGGTTTTATTGAGAAAGAGATCCCCATTTTTTCGAATGGTTAAAATGACGTTTTGTTGTGTTGCATGCGGGGTAGCGGCCGTCTTCGGTAAAGAAACAGGCATGCTGTTCATCTTGGTCATAGACAATGAGGAAATCATAAAAAAAACCAGTAAAAAGAAGATCACATCGATCATGGGAATGATCTCAATGCGAGCTTTTTTAAACGTTTTTTGTCGGATTTTCATTGAAGATCCAAACGACATTCAGTCAAGCGTGATCCCGCCGACTCCATGTCATAAATCATGGCTTTCAATCGTGAAGACAGGTAGTTGTAGGCCACTAAACAAACCAAGGCAATGACCAACCCTGTGGCCGTGGCAATAAGGGCCTCGGAAACCCCGCCGGTGATGGCATTGGGTTCGTTCACCCCTTTTTCAGACAAGACCTGAAACGAGGACATCATCCCCGTAATGGTACCCAGCAGCCCCATCAGAGGGGCCGCTGTGATAATGGTATCGAGTAGTTCCAGTCGTTTTTCCAGTAGAGGCACCCATCCTTCAGCCGTGTTTTTCATGGATAACGCCATCACGTCGAGGGGGCTATTTAAATGGGCCATACCAGAAAGCAAGGTATCGCTCACGGGTGTTGCACAGGTTTGGCAGAAGGTTTTGGACTCGGATAGCTTCCCTTCTTTGACTAAACCTAATGCAGTTTGAGTGAAGGTAGTGGGGGTGGCATACTGCTTTGTAAACACATACAACCGTTCAAAAATAACGGTTAATGCTACCAATCCTGAACCCAAAAGAGGCCACATCATAAAGCCACCTTTCAATAAAAAAGCCATTCCTGACACAAGACCCATGGGCATTCTCCTCTGACTAAAACTCTTTGACTAGCCGAACCATCAATTGGCGGCCTGCTTCGTAATGCGACCCATTAAATCCATTGGCGATTGTAATCGGGTACGCATTATCGAAGAGATTCAAAATATCTAAAGACACCTTACATTTTGCCTGTGAAAAGGTATAGCCGATGGTGGCATCTGCTGTAAAGTGAGAGGGCAGACTCGATCCGTTTTCAGGACCTGTCCGAAGCCCACTTCCCCACAGTCCTTGTACCGTTATCCAAAAAGCCTCGCGGGTATAGGTCATACCGGCGTTAAGGGTATGTACTTGCACGTGATCAAGATAGTGATAGGTATCGGCGGGAATGTCGGCAGGATCAAAAGCAAAAATACCCCCACTAAGCCCTTTTCCCTGAGCAATTTCATAAGAGTAATTAAGATACTCTGTGACTTCAGGGGTTAATTGGCCTTGAATAGAAAGCTCGGCGCCATAGGCATAGCCTTTGGCAAAGTTGAACGGTTGTGCAATCGAGGTGTTTAACAATTGGGCATCGTCTAGCATATGGGTTGCATCTTTGTAGTACAGGGTAACGCCCATCACCTGGGTTTGATTCAGCTGCTGCGTCAATCCCACTTCAAAGTAATCATCTTTTTCAGCCTTGATGTCATAGGGAGACAAGGTACCGCCCCCTACGGTAGAAAAGGCAATTCTAAGATTTTCAGCCGGTGCGGGTTGAAAAAGTTTTCCATAAAAGGCATGCCATTTAGTCGTGTCTGACATCAAATATGAAAGCCCGATACGGGGGCTTAATTGTGAATCAGAGGCCGTGGTTTCCGAGAAATCAACCTGTGTGGCATCAAAGCGCAGCCCAGCATTTAAGATCAAAGATTTTGACAGGGCATAGTCATCTTGCACATAGACGCTTTCGAAAATCCCAGTTGAAGAGGCACTATCCTCGAAATTTCCAGAAGGGGTCAGAATCCCAATATGTCCTGATGACCGAGAATACTGACCTTGAAAACCCATTTTGACCAGGTTTTGATCGTCTACCCTCACCGTACAATCGCCCTTAAGTCCAAAATTGTGGGTGTGTTTATTTTCGGAAAAAGAGATATCCCCGTCACGAGCAGGGTCTCCGGCATAGTCGATGGAAGCGTATTTCCAGTAGGGGGCCAATTGTAAGAACGCGGTCTCAGAAAAGGCATGTTTCCAAACCATTTGAACATAGTCATTGTGTTCCTTTTGACTATCGCTATTCGGATTCGCTGCATAGTTCGGAATTTGAAAAGAATTCTGAGCATTAAATGCGATCACAGAAAGCTTATTGGTATTGTCCACAATCCAATCCCATTTTCCAAACTCATTGTTGCCAAAACTGACATTGTGAAGAGATAACGCCCCATTTTCCGGAGTATCTAACCCACGGTCTGTTTGACTATAGTTGCCCGAGAGAAAATAATGCATATTTCCAGATGGGGTAGACCCACTCAACACCACACTAGGACTGAACGTGATATAGGACCCATAGTTCAGTTCGATTGTTCCACCGGGAACCTCGCCTCCGGTCTTTGTGGTGACGTTGACGACGGCCCCTAATCGTTCGCCGTATTCTGCAGGAATACCGCCTGTGATCAACTCTAAATGATCCACGTTTCTTAAACTAATGGATTGTCCAAACATGTTAGAAGGGGATTCTGGCAATTGCACCCCATCCAGTTGATACTGAATATTGGCGTGATTTCCGCGAATAAACAGCTGGCCAAAAGGCCCGGCTACTACACCCGGGGCGGTGTTGCTTAATAGCTTTGAAAGCTTAATCGCGTCCCCCTGGGGTTGTTCTTGAATGGTCTGTTTGTCCAGACGAACCGTGCTGACAGACGCGGTATTTTGAATAAGTTGGCGCCTGGCCTTTACTTCTACCACCACATCGGGGGTAAGGTCGTCGATAACGTGATAATTTTCAGCAGAAAAGACAGTAATATTCGATAAAAAACACAACGCAAGGACGCCATGCCATATCCTTTTTTTCATATAAAACTCCTCAAAAAGATAGTGTAAAAAGAAAAATTAGAGAGAAGAAATAGGTGGGGCTCTCAAAAAATAATGGGAAATAAAAGCAAGGGGCTGAACTGTTTTTTTATAAGCAAAGCGAATCCAGGTGATGCACAGCACAAAGGCTAAAAGGGGAATAATAGGGGTCGTGATAGTTAAAACTTGGCTACAGGACGTACAAATTTGGCAATCGGAATGGACGAGCGTGTCCTTGTGAATATGCACGAGCCCTATTCCCCAAACAAAAAGCCACATGGGAAGTAACAGGACAAGAAGCGTATGCCGAAGTGAACGAAGCGAAGCAAACATGGTCTTTATGGTAACAAGTTACAGATTTCTTGGGAAGAAAAAAAACAGCCCTGTACAAAGGCTATCTTAATTGAAAAAAATCCTGTAAAATTAGCCTCTCGATCAATATGCGCCCGTAGCTTAGTTGGATAGAGCGCGACACTACGAATGTCGAGGTCGGGAGTTCGAATCTCTCCGGGCGCGCCAAGCTTTTAATGCTTCATGCGTCATCAGGCCCGAGAGGCTTGGCCAAGGGCTTGAACTGCGGCTCCAATATACATCGAGGCTATCTTCAATAAGTCGGACATGGCTTCAACATTTCCAGAATTTGCTAACCTCAGTTGCTCAGAGAAGGCCTCTTGAATGCGTGTTTCTTCGGGATATCGAGAGTGGTGCGCATAATTTCGATGCGTTCTCCATCTTGCTAAACACCCTGTGTCAAAGGTTAGGTCTTTCTTTTCTAAGGCACTAGCCAAAAGGGTTAAATCATGCGCATAGCCTCCTGGAAGCTGAGTTTCTTCTGGATAATAAGAATAAAATAAGAGTCCTAAAACATGCTCTAGAACTGTCCCTGCATCAGCGATAACACTTGCAAAGTCAATGCTAATGGAAGGCCGATCTAAGGCAGCTTCAAATTTCAAAATCAATGCGTCTGCGACAGCGTGAAGCGACCCAGCGGAATCGCTCATTCTACCTCTTAATGGATTCAGCCTTATTCTGTCTATAGCCACTTCAATATCACGTACTTGAAAACGCAAACTGGCCATTACCCCATGGGTTGTCCTGGGATCAAAGTGGGAGACATCGATTAAAGTCACTCTTGCAGCTCTGAAACACAGACCTTCCTCAGAATGAGTTGGAAAACGTGACAAGAAATCAGAAATCTCTCCCCGAAGCGTCGAATCTTCGGCTTCGATATGTCCATAGTAGGCTAATAATTTTTCAATAGCCAAACGGTTTCGCGCGCCTGGAGCAGTCTTGGCAAATTCTAATGCCAATGTATGGTAAAGGCTGCGATCTTTGCCCTTTATATCGTTCAATTCGATCTGAAGCATTCTGTCCATAAGCTCAGAAAAATGCGGGGGAGAAACATGACGAACATGCTTTGCATAGGTAATAAGACATGTATAAAGTTTTCGAACAGATTTTTTGGGTGTTGAATCCACACGTGCAGCAGCATCAAGCAACTGAAGAAAAAGCTCAGAAACGGGAACTGCCATAGACGCATGGCAAGTAGACCATTCTAATGTCGGATCTGCAAACAAGCCTATTGCCTCGGCAACAGACAGTGCAGGAGTGGAATCTAAACCGGTTCGGATGGCATGAATACATGCCGCTCTTCTGTAGTCTGGGGTGGTTTCTGCTTGTGCTACTCTGCTTGTTAAGTCTGCTACCATACATAATGCTGGCCTGACCTGGTCGCGCACAGTACCCGCGTCACACCGCCAATAGTTCCGCAAAGGCTCCCTCGATGTAGGATGTGTCCCACCTCGTTGTTCCCAGATCGCCAAGGCCTCTGCACTGACCCACTGCACATGTGAATTTCTAGACTGGGACGATAGTAAGGTAGCCATGGTAGATTGTCTCAATGCCCAACTTTGAACAGCTTCTTGAGTTGCCTCTTCTCCAAGGACACTGGTTACGTAATCGCGTGGAATCAGCATAATGAGAGGGGACTCATCATCTACCCCCATAACGGTATCTGCTATTCCCATTTCATGGCTTAAGGCCTGAATGCCACGTGCGATTGTCAAACAATGCTTCAAAAATGCCACATAGTCCAAGTGTGCTGCAATAAAAGGGGGAATGTCGCGATAACGGGCACGAAGTTCACTCACTGTAACGCGAGACGCCGTCAGTTTTTCTGTCAGCTGTCTCTGCTGTTGGCTATGGGTTCTTTCCTGTGTCTCAAGACGAGTTACAGATGCGGTCCCCTCTCTTTGAGCCTGTTTCAACTGGATACGAACTTCGTCTAGTTCTGCACGGACACGGGCTAACATAGCTTCAGCGTCTCTACGGACATTCTCTAAATCCAACTCGGCTTTCTGACGCATACCCTCTATAGTCTGCACGGCTTGCCTGCTAATATCTTCGGCCTGTCTACGGACTTTACGCCGTACTAATCCCGCTGAAACTAAGACTCCGACTGTAATGCTCATGATAAAACCCAGCGTAAATGCAGCGGATGTAGACTCACTGTGTGGGCATTCTTGGTCATAAGCTGAGGGTTTGCTGTTTCTTAATTGTGTTAATACAGACAAGGCGTGGCGACAACCTTCATGTTCGGGGGCCTTTTTCAGCAGATCATTAACTTGACGTATAGCCACATCTAAATCGTTCTGCATTTGAGAAATAAAGTGGCAAAACTCATTCAACATGGGTTCATTAATAACGGCATCAGGGGGGTGGTTCAATACAACTTGAAGACTTTCAACAGCCTCTGTTATAACAGGGGTGATTACAGGGTCTTTAACCTCACAACCAACTTCTTGTCTCATAATAGTCATAAGTTTCAATTGAGATTTTTTAGACAATGCTCGGTACAAGGGGCATTGATCTGGCTTTGTCAAAAGGGTCCTAAGTGTTTTGATGGAAAGCCCATGCGTAGTGTCTCCACCAGAAAAAAAATGGAGTGGGGGTGTATCTATAATTCGCTGAACAATAGGAATCATTTGAGCATGAGGCTCTACAAAAGCCATAGCTTCTAACATAGGGCCAAACAAAGCTGTATAGGCCAACTTGTCCGCCAGTGCAAAATTTAATCGATAGGCAAAGTGACTCGGATCTCCAAGGTTTGCTCTTGCGTCTGAATGATCCATCGATGAATCCCCAGATAAACTCAAAAATCGGAAATAGGCATCCCAATCTTGAGGGGAAACAAGGGGAAAATACTTTAGAAGTAACGGCTGAATAAAGTGCGTAAACTCAGTATCTCTATAGAGGGCATCTCCAATCGGCGGAATTACTGTAGCATAGGGTATATTTCGGGGGTAAAGATGAGTGAGCACAGCAGAAATATGTTCAATCCTATTTAAATAGGACGGATAAAGTTCACCAAGAATCTCTTTAGGATACGCGACAAGCCACTCTAATAGCGCACGTGCAAGACACTTAGCCTCTTTGTCATACGATATTTTCGATCCGAAACTTAAAGCACCCCAAAGCCTCAGTGTAGCAAACCTGCTATAATGCTTCTTGCCAAACGATAATAACGCTGCAGAATCGGCACTGTTAAGCTCATCTTTATAGTATTTATAAAGATAAGGGTCTATATAAGTATAAACTTCTCTCCGAAGCCCCTCGTCAATCACACCTTGTGTCATATGTCTTAATTGGTAGGGACTTAGAAGACTAGAGTAGCTCTTTGAATTCTGCTCTGCCCAATCAAAAAAGGTTTTTCCTTCAAATAAAAAAGCCTTAAGTGCACTTGCAAATGCGATATGCGTTTCAGAAGAATCCGAATATCTCAAAGCATTAAAAGACATCATAGTTGCTCGAAAATCTTTGAGAGATCGGTCATCCGGCCCCACCTTTTGTTCGCGTAGAAAGTAATGATCAAGCTCCTTAATAACCGCGATAGGGTTGTATGTGTTAGTTGGAAATATTTTTTCTAAACCAGATGATATATAGTTAGGCATGAAATTACACGTACCAAGTTCTAGGCGCTGCTCAAAAGTGGTACTCTTGCTACGTATATCTTGAAGAAGCGCCACAAATACCGCCCCCCTTTTAGGGGAGTCCAAAGCACCCGCTTCATCCCCTAAAACCATAGGGAGAGTCGCTGCGACAGCAATGGGCATGGCTGTCCCGAGGGGCATTCCCAAGCGACGGGTCATGGGCAGAATCGCAGCAGCGGATGTTGCGAGCTTTAGGGCCGTATGGATAACCGCAGCCACTTCTCCCAGAGATT
>JAHFDB010000055.1 GCA_023249195.1 bacterium
GCAGCGGAACACTGGGATTTTACAGACCAAATTTATAACTCCATTGCCATTATGACGACCAAACAACCCAGAAAAAAAGAACAGATGATTAAGGACACTCGATTTATTCTAAGAACACTCTCGGAAGACCGTTTCTTTGGTACCAAAAACATCTGGAAAGGAAGTGTCAAAGTAGCGCTTTCTGATCCGACTAAAACCGTTATTGATATGTTAGATAATCCCAAGGTAGGAGGTGGGATTCGCCCCACCACAGATATGGTGTTAGCCTATTTCGAATCGCCCTATTGTGATAAATCCACGCTTATTGAGTATGCTTTAAAGATGAAAAATGGGGCTATTTTTAAGCGGTTGGGGTTTATTTTAGAAAATCGTACACAGGATAGTGAGCTGATGGAGAGTTGCAAAAAAAATCTTACCACAGGCACGGTAAAAATTGATCCTCAATTGAACTGCACTCGCTTAATTACCCGTTGGCAGTTATGGGTGCCCGAAAACTTTGAGGTTTAATAGCCTGTGATTACAAAACAAGAAATTCTAGATTTTTCAAAGAGTACAGGCTTAAGACCTGAAGTTGTAGAGAAAGACTACGTTTTAGGTTGGATTCTTGCAGGTATTCACGCGGCAAAACCCACAACTTCCCATTGGATTTTCAAGGGAGGCACATGTCTAAAAAAATGTTTCTTTGAAAACTACCGATTTTCTGAAGACTTAGATTTTACGCTAGCCCCAAGTCCTTCTTCTACTGCCCAAGAGCTCATACTTATTTTAAAATCACTCGGGCCGTGGATTTACGAATCGAGTGGAATTATTATTCCTGAAGAATCTGTGGAGATAAAGACAAATCCGAGAGGAACCCAGACTTTTATTGGAAAAATAGGCTACATTGGACCTCTTTCAAAACAACAAAATGGAACCTACAAAATCAAATTTGATTTTTCTGGAGACGAGATTCTGATTTTGCCCACTGTCGATCGAGAAATTCTCCATCCCTATTCTGACAAAGAGGCGTGTCTATTTAAAACCACCACCTATGCCTATGAAGAACTTTTCAGCGAAAAAATTCGGGCCTTATCTGAACGGCTTCGACCTCGTGATCTTTATGATGTTATTCATTTGTATCACCACCGCACCCTTTTGCCCGATAGACATACGCTTGTAAAAACCCTTCAGAAAAAATGTGCTTTTAAAAATCTCCCTTTCCCGACCCTGAAACACATTGAATGTCACACCAAAAAGGAGGAATTGTACTCAGAATGGCAAAATATGCTCGATCATCAACTTCAGAAATTGCCTTCTATAGACTTGTTTTGGGGAGAGTTGCCGTCATTGTTTGAATGGCTTGAAGTGACATAGGGTTAGAGGTATAAGTTGTTGACAGAGGACACCATTCAGATTTTGGAATGCCTAAGCACTAAAAATATCGAACTTTTAGGCACATATTCTTGATAAAAAAGCAGTGGAAAAACAAGGCAATATTGAGGCTAAAAAAGTGGGAAAGTGGTTCGATAGGAAGAGATAAATGGTGGAGGGAGATGGATTCGAACCATCGAAGGGCGAAGCCCGACAGATTTACAGTCTGTTGCATTTGGCCACTCTGCAATCCCTCCACGGGATAGCCTAAAAATAAGCTGAGATACCTTAACTTTTTATTGGAGTAATGTCAATTGCGCCTTACTTTTTGGATGCAAAAAGATCGTAGAATGTGCGCATTTTGGGCAGTTGTTGGTAATAGCTGCCATTGACAAAAAATGCAGGGCGCAGGGTCATACCCATTTTTTTTGCCTGGTCGATATCCATATCTACAGGCAGTCTCGATTCACTTGAATCAATGCACGCATGAAAGGTGCTGGGATCTAGACCGACTTTCGAGGCTTCTTCTTCAAAAAAGCGGGGATCGGGAATCATGTGTTTTTGGTCGTGGTATAACACCTCTCCGTATTCCCAAAACTTCCCCTGTTTTTGTGCACACACAGAGGCTGCTGAGGCCAGGTAAGCCGAGGGGTGAATAGGGGCTGGAAAATGACGGTGCACCAACCGAATTTTATGAGGAAATTGGCGATAGAGCGCCATTGCTTGTGCATGGGCATCGGCACAAAATTCGCATTCGAAATCAGAAAACAGGGTCAGAGTTACGGGGGCATCGATAGCCCCCAAAACCGGGGCGGTGTCAGGGTTTTGATTAAGCACGAGCAGTGGGGTTGGCATTTTTAAGTAAATTTTGAGGTGATACTTAGCTTTCAAAGCTTCTGTATTTTTGAGTTGAATAGCCTCGCTTTTTTGGGCGTATAAATAAGTTCTGATTTTAGGCTCAAGTTTAGCAAAGGGTTTGTCCCCCCATTGGGCTTTGTGGGCAAGATAATAGGTCTCAATCTCTGCTGAAGACACGTGACAGTTTTGAAGAAGGAGACTGTGGTAGGCTTCCCGAGAAATGCCTTTTTCTTGGGCATCTTTTTCTATAAGCAGGGCTTCAATGGCGTCTATTTTTGTTTCGAATAAGGCTCTGTGTTCAGCTTCGATCATATTGACAGTTTTTTGATTGAGTTCTCCAAGTGTAAGGGTGCGTCCGTCGATCTCAGCAATAACCTCACTGTTGTCAATGGATCTGGGAAGCGTTTTGACCCATTCCATGCCATATCCAAATGCGATCACAAGTAAAGACAGGGCAAGGGGTGTTTTAGAAGCGTTCCAGATATCGCGAACTCGGGGGCGTCCATCGCGCTTAATACGCTTAAATAGAATAAAAGAAAAAATCGAAATCCCAAGGGTAAGGGCCGCAGAGACTAGGCAGAATAGGCACCAGTGCCCAATAACATGTGCCTGCAGATAGATCAAATAAAGACTGATGCCTACCCCCAAAAGCGAGGCCCCAAAGAGGACCGGGTTGCTTTTTTTGTCAGAGAGCGTTGGGTATTGAACCCAAGACGCACAGAATAAAAAAACATAGTAAGACATGCCCCAAACACCCCATGGCAAACCTGCACATACACCATACTTCCCCAAGATAACGGCTTGACAGTCCCCTATTCCGCACGCTGCAATTCCTGTAAGATGAATGAAGAAAAGATAACAAGAATCTAAAATGCCCAGTAAAGAAAAAATCAGTAAAGAAAGAAGGGGAATCGCCATGGATGGCATTATACACGCTTTATGATAGCTCTGATACTCGTTTTAGGGGCTGTTGTGGGAAGTTTTTTAAACCTTCTGATTCATCGGGTTCCTCGGCGTGAGGATATTTGTTTTAAAAGGTCCTATTGCCCTTGTTGTACACACGCATTGGGGCCATTGCAGCTTATCCCTGTTGTTAGTTTTTGTGCTCAAAAAGGCCGATGTGTCTGGTGTCAAAATCCCATTTCGAAGCGTTATGTGTGGGTTGAATTAGCGACAAGTGTGTTGTTTGGATTTTGCTGGCTAAACTTCGGCGCTTCTTTGATGACCCTTAAGCTTGTGATGTTTTTTTCTGCAATGATCGCTTTGTTTGCTATTGATCTAAAAGAAAGTCTGTTGCCGGATGCATTTACCCTGCCTTTGATCATTTCTGGATTGGGATTGGGACTGTGGGAATACCGTTTTTTTGACTCACTGGAAGGGATGCTGGTGGGGTACGTGTCGTATTATAGCGTGGGTTTTTTAGCCAAACTCTATTACAAAAAAGACGCCATTGGCGGAGGCGATTTGAAATTGGGTGCAGCCATTGGGGCATTTTGGGGTTTTCACATTGCCGTTGAAAGTGTATATCTCAGTTTTGTTGTGGGGGGGCTTGCAGGGGTATTGCTTCTTGTGTTTAAGCTCAAAAAAAAGACAGACGCTGTTCCCTTTGGCCCTGCAATGATTATGGCATGTGGCATTTCGGTGATGTGGGGTGAGCCTATTTGGAATTATTTTTTTTAGCATATGAAAGGATTTGCCCTGTTTGAGCTCATTTTGGTTCTAGGTATTTCTGCTTGGATGCTGACACTCACCATCGGAAGCCTTGCTTTGATTCAAAAACTTCCCGAAAAATATCAGGCATGGGGACTCTATCAGCACCTGCATTATGCCCGGGCCTTAGCCATTGCTCAAGACCAGGACACTACCCTGTCTGTGTCAGGACATTCTTTGGTTATTCAACCGGGTGGACAGAAATTTCAGGTCACTGACCCTTCGTTTTTGAGTTTAAATGTTCCAAAGGTGGGGTTTAAATCATCGGGGAGGTCTCAGTTTTCGGGCACATTAACCTTACATACCCCTAGTCTTGATCAGGCACTTACGGTAGATGTTGGGCATGGAAAAATTACTTTAAAATGACTTCAAAATCGGGTTTTTTACTTTTAGAAACGGTTGTTGCGCTTGCTGTATGGGGCGTTTTCTTCGGAGGGTTATGTGTTACCCTAGGTTTTTTCTCTCACCACTATGCTCAAGATATGCAATGTGATGCAGCTGTAACGTCTGCCCAAAACAGTTTGGAAACGGTCTTGTCTGGAGGGTCACAAACAGACGATCATCTTCGCCTCACCCGCCGATCGGATGGCCTGATTCAAGCACGCTATACCCTTGATTCCCATCACACGATAGAGGTATGGACCGATGCGTACTAGGGGAGTACTTTTATTAGAGGCGCTTCTCGTATTGGGCATCTGGTCCTTAACACTGCCGGGCTTGGTGCAAGTATATTTAAAGACCCATCGTTTTTGTCTTGATCATAGCCAAAAGGCAGTCAAACACACCGAGCTTTCTTTCATAGAAAGTTATCTTCGAAGCGATCTCAAAACGATGAAACAAGTGACCCTGACGGCACAAGGACTGCAAACCATATCGACGGACGGTGTCTCAAGCAGCTACACGCTGTCGGGGGGGCATCTTAAAATTAAAACAGGGGCTGCAAATAACTTTGATTTAAATACACTCGTCACCATTCAATCGTTTCAGCCCACATGGGTGACACCAACGCTGCTCGCCATTGCGCTTCAAACGGATCAGGGCCCGGTCCAATGGCGCATTTTTTTGCCTCAATCGGTATGAAAAACGAAAAAGGCTCTATTTTATTGCTGTCTCTCATTGTGATGTCTGTTTGTTTGATTGAAATCGGATTTTTAGCTAAAAGCCTCATGACCTATACCCAAACAAGCGCGCTAAGAATCGAAGGTATTAAGGCAGGATATGTTGCCCAATCGGGGCTAGCTTACGCGCGGGTTCATTTTCAAGAACTTCCCACCGGAGCTGAGCCAAAAGATAAGCCCACGCTCTATGCCAAACTCAATACCCTCACGGCGGTGCCCTTTTCTCAGCCAGAATCGCAGTTTTATCTGCTGAGAACGTCAACTGCTATTTATTCTGTTGGGAGTGTAAAATCGCGGTACAGAGCCATCTTCAAACAAGGGTTTACGGGGCTCAATGGGGCCTTGCAGTGGGGGAAATGCGAAAAATGGTAAAATAATGTAAGGTTTAACTTTATTCTGAAGTAAAAAAGGGTTTTTCTATGGCAAAATTTTGGCTGCTTAAAAGCGAACCGGGTTGTTATTCAATTTCAGATCTCAAGAGGGATAAACAGACTTTTTGGTCAGGCATCCGCAATTATCAAGCTCGCAACTATATGCGCGATGCCATGGCGGTAGGGGATGGGATATTGTTTTATCATTCCAATGCATCCCCTTCAGGAATTGCGGGGCTTGCCACGGTATGTAAAGCCGCACACCCAGACAGAACGGCTCTGGACCCAAAAGACGATCATTATGACCCGAAGTCATCTGAAAAAAATCCGATTTGGATGATGGTGGACATTGCGTATCAATCCACTTTTTCTAACCTGATCTCTTTAGAACAGTTACATCGTTATCCAGAGTTGTCTGGAATGGTGGTTCTTCAGAAGGGAAGCCGATTGTCTGTCATGCCTGTAGAAGAAGCCCATTTTAAGTTTATCCAAACACTGGCCTCTATTAAACGCAAATGATCATTTTGGATAGGTTCGTCATATTAGCGGGATTACTAAGTTTGGTTGCGGGATGCCATCGAGCCCCTAGTGTGAAGGCCGATCCGCTACATCAAATGGTGGCGGCTAAATATCGTATAGAACAAGATGGAGATCATTTGAAATGGAAGTACTATGTTTCTCGTATTGATTTAAGAACCAATACAATAGTCTCTGAAACTCAAATTCCAGAAGAGCCATACCAACTACTGGAACTACCGAATGGGTCTGTTGTGGTTACGTTTTGCAGAGCTCCAGGAACTTATCAAAAGAAGTTAGGCATTATTGATTCAGATGGGAAATACAAACAATTTCTTAGAACGGCACAACTAGATCCAAATGCAACTTGGACATTTGGAAAAGAAGTAATGGTTTTAGAAGGAGGAGATTTTTCAGGACCACTCCATGCTCAATGGGTTACACAAAAAGGCAAATCAAAGAGGGTCGTCAAACTGGATGACAGTGCCATGTTAAATATTGAAAGTATCTGCTATAGCCCAAGAGAAAAAGCATTTCTAATGGCAGCGGATGTTTTTTCTCCAGGACATCTTGTTACAGCAAACAATATGCTTATTAAGCTATATCCACAAAAAGGGACCTTTACAAAAAAACAATGGCCTTATTACTGGACTGCTCCCAACTTGTGTTTTATCGCGAGCACCAACAAGGTTTTGGTTGGTCCTGTTGTAGATGAGCGTATTTCTCAAGAAATGGCCGGACATATTATTCATAGGATTGATATTGTGGGTTATCCCAATTTTAATCTTATCAAAATAATTTTACTTGAAGGGATAGTAAGGGACATTGTCTATGCCCCAGATGTAGAAAAAGCCTATGTTCGGGTAGAGTATTTTGATACTAAAAAACCGCTTACACTTCGGCCTACTGAGTATAAAACAGCAGTCATTGATCTCAAAACGAACCGTTTACTGGGTTACTTGAAATTTCAGTCGTCCACCATTCACTATGAGGGTCACCACAGACTTGCATGTGATGATTGGCAATGGGAATACCGAATTGACCCTGCAACAGGGAGCTATAACCTTTATAAAAAAAATACCCGATTAATTTTATTGGACACAAGAACAGATACAGTGGTTGCCGAATTTCCAGGCGACTATCATAAGGTAGGAATTGATGCAGAAATTCAAAACTTTTCTAGACAATAAGATCTCACAATACTTAGTACTATTTGTACTCAGCTTAACCATGGTGATAGCTGCTTTTCCAACCTTATGGGGCCATTGTCTTGGTATTTCACTCTTTTGTTTTGTTCCCTTAATCATAGTCATAAAACAAGTAAAACAAATGTGGGCCAAAGCAGCTGTGTTATGGGTGTTTTTTCAACTGTTTTTTGCAGTATTATTTATCTATTCGCCCCCCTTACTTCCCCCTGGCATTCATCATCACAATCAATTTTTGGCTATTTGGTTATTGCTTTTAGGAGCCCCTCCGATTTATTCAGGGTTGATGGGGCTATCTATTTGGCTTTCAGAAAATTCGTTCTTAGGAAGTCTATTGGCTTCCTCAACTATGGTTCTTGGCGAACTCATTCTTTTTAATAAGCTGTGCCAGTTTCCTTTGACATTTGCCATTACTGTATGTGATCAACCTCTCTTTCTTCAGCTTGCGGCATGGGGTGGCTGGGCAGCTATTTCATTTGTTTTGTGGTTCATAAACTTTTATCTTGTGAGTGTGTGGTTTGCACAAAAAAAGGGAGGCAAACTTATTGTTCTGGGAATAGTGATCGCTGGCATATTGAGTGGTGGCTTATGGCGCATTGAGCATGTCTACACCCATTGGAGTCATCGAACAGTGAGTGTGGTTGCTGTACAACCTAATTGCAGCTGGCTTGAACAAAGCTTTGCAGGTTTTAGCCCGCTTTATTTGGGAGATAGCCTTGTTGGACTAGAGGATATCACACAACGCGCAGCAGCTTTGAATCCTAAAATAATCGTATTTTCCGAAGGCGTCACGTGCAGAAGTTTAGGCGAACAAAAAGTGTATGATCGGCTTAAGGCACTTTCTGCAAAATTACCGTTTCCGATGCTTTTAGAATGTAAAATGGTAACCCCACAAAACACCTCTGCAAGTGCAGCTGTATGGATTCAAAATGGTGCCATTGTAAGGTATCGGTACAAACTTAAAACCGTGCCCTTTATTGAATCTGAGCCTACAGGAAATTTAAGCCAAAACGTTTTTTTTAGTGTCTATCGCGATGTCAATATTGGCGCCTTAATTTGTTTTGAAAGCTTATATCCAGAAATTGCTCAAAAACTAGCAAATGAGGGTGCCAATTTATTGGTGTGTCATGCCAATACTTCGTATTTTGGAAAATCAAACTGGCCTTTTTTACACGGAGCCTATACACCCCTTAGAGCTGCGGAATCAGGCAGGACTGTTTTGTTAGTCAATCAGACAGGGTTTTCAATCGGGTCGGATGCATTAGGACGTCTATTTTTGACAACGGCCTTAGATAGACGGGCTGTTTATTCTGTAAAAACCCCGTATGACAGCATTGATACTTTTTATTTAAAGCACCCAAAGATAATTTGGATTTTTTTAATAGCGATCTTGGGTTTTGGAATGGCAATAAAAATAGTCATAGGGAGAAAAAAACGATGAAAATGAACACCTTTTTTTGGGTTATCCTTTTTTATTTGGGACTGGCTATAGCAACCCCTTGTTACGCAGGAAATTTTGAGTGGGATTTATTTGGAATTTCTCATCAATTTAGCAATATGTTCCTTATCCCTGATCAGAAACCAAGAAAATTAGATTCCGGTGGCCATACTGTTTGGAATCCTGGGCTCGGAATTGGATATGATTATCGACCTTCCGTTAATACCGAAGGCACTTTTCCTCTTTTTAAAGCAGGCTTCTTCCAATCTAACCAAGATAGTACCGTCAGTTACATAGCGATTGCCCAGAGATGGCGATTTTGCGCCTCCTCTGGAGTATATGGGGATATCAGCTGGGGCATTTCTGTCATGCTCAGGCAGGTCTATTATTATGATGAAAATGATCACTTAGTTGAGCAAGTTCAGCGCATTGTGCCACTACCCCTATTGAATTTGGGGATTGGAACAAGGGTACTCGACAAATATACTCAGCTTAACTTTACAGCGGTTAATCCGTTGAGCGGCATGCTTTTGTTCATGACTCGAGAGCTATAAAGTGCGGCGATTTG
>JAHFDB010000009.1:0-19183 GCA_023249195.1 bacterium
ATCGCATTCAAAGTGAAGATAATTTTCCTATTCGTTTGAAGATAGAAATCAATACAAGAGAGCACAATCCTGTTTTAGGATTTAAAAGTTATAACTTTGAGTGTGGTTCTTCTTGGATCTCTGGAAGTTCTTCAATTTTGACCTATAGAATTGAAGAGCTCTTAGGTACAAAAATGAGGGCTTTGTATCAAAGAAGAAAAGGCAGAGATCTTTTTGACCTATTTATAGCTCTAACTACGATAAAAAATATTGATACTGATGCCGTTGTTCGCTGTTTTAGTGAATACACAAGAAAGCAAAGTAGCAGAATTTCTAAAGCAATGTTTATGGAAAACATGGCAGAAAAGCTCAAAAACAAGGGGTTCACAGAAGATATTCGGCCATTGTTGCCCAATAGTTTTACAGAATATGATCCAGAAATGGCCTATGAACTTGTGAGAAGCGCTTTTGTTGAGAAATTGTTCTAAAAACATTCAACATCTGGCCCATAGGAAAAAAATTACCCCTTATAGGCCAGATGTTCTAAGTTCAAGCCTTTTTTTGAAAGACCAACCCTTCTTTAGGCGTGTGGTCCACCTTGATGATATCTCCTTCTGAAAAGTCACCTGACAATAAGCGCATGGCCAATGGGTTTTGAATCTCTTGGACTATGGCGCGTTTGAGAGGCCTTGCACCGAAGTCAGCATCAAACCCAGACAAAGCAAGGTAGGCTTTTGCCTTGGTAGAAACCTCTAGTACCACATTTTTCTCTTTCACTCGGGCAATCAGCGACTCTAACTGAATGTCCACAATATGAATAAGCTGTTCTTGGGCCAGGCTATTGAACACAATAATATCGTCGATTCTGTTCAAAAACTCAGGCCTGAATTGGGCTTTCAATGCGCCCATGACCTTGGCTTCCATTTCTTTTTTGTCAGTTATTTCTTGAATATAGTGGCTGCCAATATTCGAAGTCATAATAATCACGGTATTTTTGAAATCAACCGTTCTGCCTTGCCCATCTGTCAGCCTGCCATCATCCAACACTTGCAAAAGCACGTTGTACACATCAGGATGGGCTTTTTCAATTTCATCTAGCAATATGACCGAGTAAGGCCTTCGACGTACCGCCTCAGACAACTGACCCCCTTCTTCATAGCCTACGTATCCGGGAGGCGCCCCAATGAGCCTTGCTACCGAGTGTTTTTCCATGTATTCCGACATATCGATGCGCACCATGTTTTTCTCGGTATCAAACATAAATTCGGCCAAGGCTTTGGCGAGCTCGGTTTTACCCACCCCTGTGGGACCTAAGAAAACAAAGCTTCCAATAGGCTTGTTCGGATCCGATAGCCCCGAGCGTGAACGTCTGACCGCATTGGCTACTTTATCTACCGCTGCATCCTGGCCTACTACACGTCTTTTTAGTTCGGTTTCAATCTGAAGCAAGCGTTCTTTTTCACCGGAAAGCAGCCTCGATACAGGAATGCCTGTCCATTTCGCCACAATGTCGGCAATGTCTTCATCATCGACTTCTTCTTTAAGCATTTTTTTGTCTTTTTGGACTTCCGCCAACTTCAAGGCCTGATCTTCTAATTGCTTTTGAAGTTCTACTAAGGTTTTAAATCGAATTTCAGACACTTTTTCATAGTTGCCTTTGCGTTCTTCTGTTTGTTCTTGAAGCTTTGCGGTCTCAATTTTAGATTTAATTTCTCTGACTGCTTGTATCACGGTTTTTTCGTTCTGCCAGTGCGTCTTTAGTTGTGTAGATGCTTCTTTAAACTCTGAAAGCTCTTTTTCAAGCTCAGCCAAGTGTTTTTTGGCAGAGGGGCTTTCGTCCCGTTTAATGGCTTGGCGTTCAATTTCATACTGGGCAATTTTACGCTCGATTTCATCAATTTCTTCGGGCAAACTATCAATTTCAATACGCAATTTAGAAGCGGCTTCGTCTATTAAATCAATGGCTTTATCGGGTAAAAAACGGTCTGCAATATAGCGATGAGACAGTCGAGCTGCTGCAATAATGGCATCGTCTTTAATTTTGACCCCGTGGTGAATTTCGTATTTTTCCTTTAATCCTCTTAAAATAGCAATGGTGTCGGGAACCGAGGGCTCTCCCACATATGTTTTTTGAAAACGACGCTCTAATGCAGCGTCTTTTTCAATATATTTCTGATACTCATCTAGGGTCGTCGCACCAATACATTTTAATTCACCTCTAGCAAGCGCCGGCTTGAGCATATTAGCAGCATCCACTGCACCTTCGCCCTTACCCGCGCCGACCATCGTATGAAGTTCGTCAATAAACAGAATGATTTTACCTTCTTGCTTTTGTACTTCGGTCAAAAGGGCCTTGAGACGGTCTTCAAATTCACCTCGATATTTTGCCCCTGCAATCAGGGTGCCCATATCCAAAGACAGCAACCTTTTATTTTTTAATAACTCTGGCACATCACCAGAAACAATACGTTGGGCCAAGCCTTCTACAATCGCCGTCTTCCCAACTCCAGGCTCACCTATAAGCACAGGGTTATTCTTGGTTCGACGACACAGAATTTGAATGACACGCCGAATTTCTTCATCACGCCCAATCACCGGATCTAGCTTGCCTTTTTGGGCTTTCTCAATGAGATCCACTGTAAACTTTTTTAACACTTCATACTTACTTTCAGGTTCAGGACTGTCCACTTTTACAGACCCGCGAATATCCACCAAAGCTTTTAATACAGACTCTTTTGTGATTCCGTTTGAGCTCAATAAAGTGCCGCAATCTGTCTTGCTTTCAGCCACAGCCATTAAAAGATGCTCACAACTGACATAGTCATCACCTAACTTTGTTGCTTCTTTTTGAGCTGCTTCTAAAATCGCATTTAGCGATCTGGACAAGTACTGTTGGGTGCTTCCTTGAACCTTGGGTAATTTCCCTAAAAGAACCGTGCCTTGTTTTTGAACAATAGACACAGCGGTGCCCAATTTTTGAAACAAAGGCAGGATGGCAGTATCGGGTACGCTCAATAAAGCTTCTAGAGCGTGAACCTCTGTAATTTCTTGGTTCCCATTCTCTTGAGCAAGATCTTGCGCTTTTTGAAGCACTTCTTGAGATTTAACCGTAAGCTTATCGGGTCGAAACATAGGGTATTCCTCCTAAAAGATTTTAAGTGAATAGGTGCATTTTTTATGCCAAGTATGTATTAGAGTGATATTTTAAAATGAAAAGTATAAGGAATTCTTTGATTTATGTGTTTATTGTTCTTGGCCACGACCGACTCTCCCACCAGGGTAACCCGGAAGTACCATAGGCGCTGAAGGACTTAACTTCTGTATTCGAAATGAGAACAGGTGTACCCCCTTCGCAATAGTGACCAAGAACAATAAACACATTATTTTGAAATGAAATTTTCAAACGATACTTCGAAGTCGTTATTTATAAGCCGCTTTGTATCAAGACCTCGACCGATTAGTACTGGTCCGCTACATGCATTACTGCACTTACACTCCCAGCCTATCAACCTCATTCTCTACGAGGGGTCTTACTCCCATAAAGGGATGGGAAAATTTATCTTGGGATTGGCTTCCCACTTAGATGCTTTCAGCGGTTATCCATTCCATACATAGCTACCCGGCATTTACCATTGGCATGATAACCGGTACACCAGAGGTATGTCCGTTCCGGTCCTCTCGTACTAGGAACAGCTTCCCTCAATTTTCCTACGCCCATACCAGATATGGACCAAACTGTCTCACGACGTTCTGAACCCAGCTCACGTGCCGCTTTAATGGGCGAACAGACCAACCCTTGGAACCAACTTCAGCTCCAGGATGCGACGAGCCGACATCGAGGTGCCAAACCTCCCCGTCGATGTGAACTCTTGGGGGAGATAAGCCTGTTATCCCCGGGGTAACTTTTATCCGTTGAGCGATGACCCTTCCATGCAGTGTCACCGGATCACTAGGTCCGACTTTCGTCTCTGCTCGACTTGTTTGTCTCACAGTTAAGCTCCCTTATACCCTTACGCTCTACAGACGGTTTCCAACCGTCTTGAGGGAACCTTTGAGCGCCTCCGTTACTCTTTAGGAGGCGACCGCCCCAGTCAAACTGCCTACCAGACTCTGTCCTGTTTCCGGATAACGGAACGCAGTTAGCATACCAAAATGATTAGAGTGGTATCTCACCAACGGCTCCACAAGATCTAACGACCTTGCTTCAAAGCCTCCCACCTATCCTGCACAAATCATTCCAGAACACAAAGCCAAGTTACAGTAAAGCTCCACGGGGTCTTTCTGTCTTGGTATGGGAAGCCTGTATCTTCACAGGCACTCCAATTTCACCGGGTCTCTCGTTGAGACAGCGCTCAGATCATTACGCCATTCGTGCGGGTCGGAACTTACCCGACAAGGAATTTCGCTACCTTAGGACCGTTATAGTTACGGCCGCCGTTCACTGGGGCTTCAATTCAGTGCTTCACCTTGCGGTTGACACATCCTATTAACCTTCCAGCACTGGGCAGGCGTCAGCCCCTATACATCACCTTACGGTTTAGCAGAGACCTGTGTTTTTGATAAACAGTTGGCTGAGCTCTTTTATTGCAACCCTTTCATGCTCATATCGCGAAGATAATCACACTACCAGGGCACCTCTTCTTCCGAAGTTACGAGGCTATTTTGCAGAGTTCCTTAACGAGAGTTATCCCGCGCGCCTCGGTATATTCTACCTACCTACCTGTGTCGGTTTTAGTACGGCTAGCCATGACTCTCACTAGAGGTTTTTCTAGTCAGTGTGGACTCAATCACTTCCCCGCAAGCGGGTCGTATTCACTTCTCAGAGTTAATGGGAAAACGGATTTGCCAATCTTCCCCTCCTACGAGCTTAAACCACAATCCAATAAGTGGCTGACCTATCCTCCTGCGTCACCCCATCGCTAATAACGATTCATAGCTAGTACAGGAATATTAACCTGTTGTCCATCGACTACGCCTTTCGGCCTTGACTTAGGTACCGACTAACCCTGGAAGGACGAACCTTGTCCAGGAAACCTTAGGTTTACGGCGAATAAGATTCTCACTTATTTTTTCGTTACTCATGCCGACATTCTCACTTCTGGTTCGTCCATCAAACCTTACGGTTCAACTTCATCCTACAACAGAACGCTCCACTACCACTGTATCCGAAGATACAATCCGCAGTATCGGTAATATGCTTGAGCCCCGTTACATTTTCGGCGCAGAATCGCTCGACCAGTGAGCTATTACGCTTTCTTTAAATGATGGCTGCTTCTAAGCCAACATCCTGGTTGTTTGAGCAACTCCACCTCCTTTACCACTTAGCATATATTTAGGGACCTTAACTGACGATCTGGGCTGTTTCCCTTTTGTCCTAGAAGCTTAGCCCTCTAAGACTCACTCCCGAGTATGAAAATACGGTATTCGGAGTTTGCCAAGGTTTGGTAATGTTGGTTACACCCCTAGCCTTAACAGTGCTCTACCCCCGTATTCCTAAACCTCGAGGCTGCCCCTAAAGGCATTTCGTGGAGAGCCAGCTATCTCCTAGTTCGATTGGAATTTCTCCGCTATCCACAAGTCATCCAATGATTTTTCAACATCAACTAGTTCGGACCTCCACGGACTGTTACGTCCGCTTCATCCTGCTCATGGATAGATCACTAGGTTTCGGGTCTTTAGCCAGTAACTTGACGCCCTATTCAGACTTGGTTTCCCTACGGCTCCGTATAAAAACTTAACCTTGCTACTGACAAAAAGTCGCCGGCACATTCTTCAATAGGCATACTGTCAGGCCCAAAAGGACCCTCCAATCGCTTGTAAGCACATGGTTTCACGTTCTATTTCACTCCCCTCACGGGGTGCTTTTCACCTTTCCCTCACGGTACTAGTACGCTATCGGTCAGACATTGGTATTTAGCCTTGGATGATGGTCCACCCGGATTCCCAAAAGATTTCTCGTGTCTCGTGGTACTTAGGAACGCTTTAAGCAAGATCATATTTTTTCGTATACCGGGCTATCACCGTCTATGGCAGAGCTTCCCAGCTCATTCTACTAAAATAAGATTTTTTGACTTGCCTATACTGTTACAGCAGTATAAAAAAGCGCCCTGCAACACCGATGTCACAACGCCTGCAAGCTTGACATGATATCGGTTTAGGCTGATCCCCTTTCGCTCGCCGCTACTTAGGGAATCTCTTTTGATTTATTTTCCTCAGGTTACTTAGATGTTTCAGTTCGCCTGGTTCCCTTCTCACACCCTATATATTCAGATGTGGATATACAAGCATTACCCTGTATAGGTTTCCCAATTCGGAGATCTCCGGATCAACGCTCGTTAGCAGCTCCCCGAAGCTTATCGCAGCTTTCTACGTCCTTCATCGGCCTGTCTGCCAAGGGATCCCCCATGTGCCCTTATTATCTTGATTCCAAAGCGGCTTATGAATAACCACTTCGGAGTATCGTTTTTGTTCATTTTCATTTCAAAATATCAAAGATCGAATGCACTGTTTGTTGTGCGGATGTAAGAATATATCGGAGTCGATCTTCTTTGTCAAACATCATTTTCAAAAGATTTTTAGAACCCGACTATCCCAATTTTAGACATGCCTTGGTAGAATGGCATTGTTTTACTCAATTTTGCAACTATATATAGACCGAAATCTAAAACTACCTAACCTACATAAGGAGCTTTACATGCGATTACGTTTTGCCCCGTCTCCAACGGGAAATCTTCATATTGGAACACTGAGGACCGCCTTATTTAACTGGGTTTTCGCACAAAAACATCAAGCCACCCTTGTTTTGAGAATAGAAGACACCGATTTAGAAAGATCACACGCTGAGTTTGAAGGAAGTATTTTAGAGGGATTGGCCTGGATGGGGATTACCCTTGACGAAGGACCGGTTCAAGGAGGCCCCTACGGGCCTTATCGACAATCTGAACGTATTCAATTGGGCATTTATCAAACGTATGCACAAAAATTGGTAGATGAAAAAAAAGCGTACCCTTGTTTTTGTACCGATTCTGACTTGGATTCTGAGCGGCAATTAGCTCAAACGCAGAAGGTGCCCTATGTGTACTCTCGAAAATGCATGCACCTCTCTGAGGCTGAAATTCTAGAAAAAAAAGCAGCTCAGGTTCCTGCGACCATTCGATTTAAAATACCTCACGCTCAAACATTAACCTTTAGGGATCTCATCCGAGAAGAAATTTCGTTCGACATGGCCTTAATTTCTGACTTTGTTTTGGTAAAATCGGATGGAACCCCTTCTTACAATTTTGCCGTGGTAGTAGACGATATGCTTATGGAAATCACTCACGTTATTCGAGGGGAAGATCACATCTCAAATACGCCTCGTCAAATTGTGCTTTATCAGGCTTTAGGTGCAACGCACCCTCAATTTGCGCACTTGCCTATGATTTTAGGGCCCGACAAATCAAAATTGTCCAAACGACATGGGGCCACTAGCGTTATTGAATATCAATCAAACGGATATCTCAATACCGCATTGAGAAATTATTTGATGTTATTGGGATGGTCTTCACCCGATGGAAAAGAACTGTTGGACATTCATACCATCTGCGACAATTTTAGCTTGGACAGACTTTCAAAGTCAGGGGCTGTATTCGATGTAACCAAGCTCAAGTGGATGAACGGCCAGTATATAAGAGCACTCGAAAATGAGGCCCTTTATGCAGCACTTTTCCCCTATGTTTCAGAAGAACTAAGGTCTGCAAAGAAGTTAAAAGACATGATGGTGTCCGTCAAAGATAATTTAGATTTACTCACAGACATTTCTCTTTATCTCCCTGTCTATTTCAACTCTCCTGAAAGTTTTAAAGAGGCTGTTTCTGCATTTGCCTTTTCTGAAGCAGACAAAGATGTATTAATAGCCTTTAAAAATGCCTTGGTTTCTTTTCAGGGCGAAGAACTTACAGCTGAAGCAGTAGATGTCATTTTACAAACGCTTTTAGTGACCACTGGATTGGGAAAAGGAAAGGTCTTTAAGCCTATTCGGTTGGCGTGTTCTGCTTCTGCCACGGGCCCTCACTTACCGGATTTTGTGTCTATTATGGGGAAGGACCGCATTGTGGAAAGGGTGTCATGGGTCCTATGAAACCTGCTGTTTCTTTAGAAGTCACGCTTACCATCTGTCAAGATATTTTAGACAAAGCATCTCCATCACACAAAGAAATGGCTTTGTTTTTGAGCCTTATCTCTTCGTCAAAAAGAGAAGACCAACTCGAGGTTTCAACGACTTTTTCAAAGGTAAAAGAACACTTTACCTCCTTTATCAATTCCTTTTCAGAACTCACGTTTCAAGAAGGCTTTGGATTTGATCCTTTTACAATGAAAGACATTTTACTGTTTCTTTTGGACCCTTCGCAGTTTAATTTAAGTCTCAAAAAAGAAGCTGGCTGTGGCCTTTTATATGGACATGACCACGTCAAACTGAGACAAACATTTATTAATTTATTGCCTCATGAAATTCGGTTTCATTGTCTGATGAAAAAATTTTCTTATTGTCGATTATCCTCAAAATTATCCGCTTTTTTAAAACCAGTGTCGACCTTGCCTGAGATTCTAGATATTTTGGATATTGGGGCAGGTCACTCGGTATACCTGGTCACGGCCTCGGTAGGAGAGGCTTTTCCGAGACAGGTCGTTGTCAAACAGGAGGCCTTGCCTAATCAATCTTTGTTTTGCAAATTACTAGACTCTTTGAGCTGGCCTAGCTATGAATCGGAACATTTTGAAGAGCAAGACTGGCAATGGGAAATTTCTGAGTACTTGGGAAATTTATCTCTGCAAGAGATGCTCAAAGAGGTCTCTGTTGAAAATCGAGACTCTCTTGAAATGCAGCTCGCCCAACATGCTGCATTAGGTGATATTTTAGGACGCGGGGATCGGCATTTTGAAAACTATATGGTCAGTACATGGGGCATTGTACCTATTGATATTTCTTTTCTTTTTTGGGAGGGAAATGAGGCCTGGAGTGAGCGCTATATCGCAGGGGGCATCTATGAACTGAGTATCTTAGAACCCTATTCTATCGAAGAACTTCCTAAAAAAATGAAACGCTTTTTTAGTTTCTATGAAGACACCGTTTACTTTTTGAAAAAGGAAAAGCCCAATCTAGAAAACCAAATCTCCACTTTTTTTAGTTCGCAAAATATGGATGTTGCCGACAAGTTGGCCTTTGTTCAAAATAGACTCGCTCGTATTGAGGGGTATGTCTGTGAACAAAAAAAATCGTATATCTCTAGCTTTTTTGAAATGAAAAAACGGCTGGTTTATAAAGAAATCGTATCACAACTTTATGAGGCTAATCCTGCCTGTTTGGATGAAACCCCATGGCTTAAAATGTATTATCTCTCTGACAAAGACAGGCCTTCCTGCTTTTTTTTATTGGAAGAAAAGCAATACCTGCTTCATGATATCGAGCGTCTGGCCGCATTGCATTTAGAAATTCAACCGGGTTATTTTTCAAGTCAGTGGACACGAATTGAAAAAGAAAAAAACAAGGTTCTCTCAGAGCTTTGCTCTGTCCCATAGCCCTAGTAAGGGCGTCATTGTTTTTGCAACCTTTGAACGCTCAAAAAGAGGCCATTTAAAATGCATCATCGGCCAGAGAATAACCATAACAATAACCGCCCCCTTGACTAAGCCAATGGCGGCTCCTATCAACCGATTAAGAAGTCCTAGTGAGGCCACTTCCATCACACTTCCAAGAAACGCACCTATAAGCGTCAGTAGCGCAAATACGGTAAGCCAAATAGAAAAAAAACCTATCACAGAGGCATACGAAGCTAATTGGGAGACGTGAAGAGAAATCCATCCGCCGATAAGCGGATAAAAATGATAGGCGAAAAAAATACCGAGACAGAGAGACAACATATCCACCACAATCCGCACAGCACCCCGTCTGAATCCAGAGAAGGTGGTATAGATCAAAATGATATCTACGCCTATATCTAGTATTGTCATCTTTTTTTTAGAAAATTTGAGATGCGTGTAAGCGCTTCTTTAAGAAGATCGATATGAGTCGCATAACAACACCGGACATATCCCTCTCCGCCAAGCCCAAAAACCGAACCCGGCACAACCGCCACCCTTGCTTTTTCTAAGAGTTTCAGGGCAAATTCTTCTGAACTGAGACCTGTTTTTTGTATTGAAGGAAAACAATAGAAGGCACCTTTGGGCATCGCCGTATCTAGGCCCATCTCGTTTAAGCGTCCTACAAACAGATTTCTGCGCATCTCGTAGGACCGTCTCATGTCTTGAACAACTTTCATTCCCTGCAACGCCTGTATCGCTGCATACTGCGCCATGATGGGGGCGCATAACGCTGAGTATTGGTGAATTTTGAGGGCTCTTGCGATAAATTCTTGTGGGGCACAGAGATATCCCAAGCGCCAGCCTGTCATAGCAAAGGCTTTAGAGAATCCATTCATCAAAATGGTTCGGGGAAACGTGCCCTCTAGAGCCGCAAAAGAGACAAAGGGCTCGTCATAGGAAAGTTCTGCATAAATTTCATCCGCAATGACCCAAAAGTCATGGTTTTCAGCCAAATCAGCAATGTCTTTGAGAATTTTTTTTGGAATAACCTGTCCTGTAGGATTGTTGGGTGAACATAAAATAATGGCCTTAGTCTTGGCCGTTATAGCCGATTTTATCGCTTGCTTATTGGGTAAAAAACCCGTTTGAGACGTGTCAATAGCTACGACCTTTCCCCCAGCAAGCTGAATCAGAGGGGCATAGCATACATAATTAGGTTCAGGAACAATCACTTCATCCCCAGGGTTTAACAAAGTTCTGAGGGTAATATCAACCCCTTCGGACACCCCATTGGTAATAATTATTTCTTTTTCAGGGCCATATGTAGCACCAAACCGTTCTTCGATATAGGCTGCAATGGCGCGTCGGCATTCAATGAGCCCACTATTTGAGGTATAAGAAGTAAGACCTTGTTCAATAGAAGAAATAGCCTCTTCCCTGGCCGGCCATGGGGTGGGGAAGTCAGGTTCTCCAACCCCTAAAGAAATCACATCTTTAGAGCTTGCAACCAGATCAAAAAAGCGACGAATACCTGAAGAAGGGATCGTTTCTATCAAGTGTGAAAAACCGGGGCTCATGCCGATACCAAGATCCTATTTTCCATCTCTTCAGTCCCTAGCGCTATGCCATTTTCCTTGTATTTTTTCAAGATAAAATGAGTTCCGGTACTGCGCACATTTTCGATGGAAGCCAAGGTATTGGAGACAAAAGAAGAAATTTCTTGGAGGCTCTTTCCTTCCACAATAATTAGAAAATCATAGTTTCCTGAAATTAAATAGTGGTCAATCACATTGGGATGTTTACAAATGCGTCTTGCAATGGCATCAAACCCCGTTTTTTTCTCTGGACGAATGCTTACCTCGATCAACGCACGAATGGTATCGTGCGTTGACTCTAGTTTTTCTTCATTAAACAGGGTCGTATGCTTCAGAATGATCCCGTCTTTTTGCCAACTCTGAATAAGCGACTGAACCTTAGACGAAGGAAGGCCCACCATTTGCCCTAAATCTTCGGAAGAAAGCCTGGCATTCTCCTTTAAAAGGTGTACCAGTTCTTTTTCTTTTTTATTTAGTTTTGTCATTTATATGATCGCAACTCCGATACTTTCAGGCCCTACGTAGACCGATAAAACTGAGCTGCCCTCTTGAATATAGACAGGGGTTGTGGGATACATCATTTTAACCCTATTGATTAACTCGATAGCTTCTCCGTACAGGTAGTTATAGATAATCAGGATATGCCGGACGTACTTAACACGCTTATTTACTTCTAGATCCAGCTGCGTCACCATAAAATCAATAGCATCTTTTTTATGCTTTTCACACTCTAGAATTTCCACTTCACCCTTGCCTCCAGAAATAGAGATAACAGGCTTAAATTCAAAAATTTTATCTAATAGGTTTTTCTGGTTGGTATTCAAGCTTTGAACAATGCCGCCTGCCATTAGAAATTGAAGCGTATTCAATGTAACTACGTTGTAAATCAATGGAATGTGCTGATCGATAAACCGTTGAATATCTTCCAACGAGTCTTTGGCTTGAATAGCCTCGGCTACAAGCTGCACCAAAAGCCCTAACCCCGCACCCGTAGACCTAGAGTCAATTACCATAATGTCAATTTTATCTGCCACTTTATGGGCAGCTGACAAAGCCACTTTATAGGTATCTGATAGCGTAGAAGATAAGTGAATTGAAAAGGCTTTTTTAAAGCCTTTCTTCGCTAGTTTGAGGTATATTTCTGTAAATTCACCTTCAGTTGGATGTTCGGTCGCGGGTCTAATCTCTAAATTCTTTGTTTTTTCCCAAAATTTTTGTGGAGCAATGTCTCCATCCAAAAAAGTCTCGTTATTAATTTTAAGCTTTAAAGGAACAACTTCAACGGGGAATTTATTCATAGCTTCCCATGGAATAGCCGCTGTGCTGTCTGTCACAATTGCAATTTTTGGAGGTTCTACGTTCTTTCCATGAATAAGATCTCGAATTTCTTCGAGAGCCATCCCTTCCTTTTGAAACTTTCTAGCTCTTTTTAGAATTTCAATATCTTTATCATCAAAAAGCCTTACTTTCCCTTGGCTTCTTTTGACGTGCGTCAAAAGACCCATCTGATCGTAATAGCGGATCGTTCTCGGGGTGAGTCCAATCAGCTTTGTCACATCACCAATTTTGTAAAGCAAGCGCCCCTCACGAAAAGTCTTAGACAACGGCTTTCCGTTTTCATCTAACTGCTTTGGACTTGAGAGGTTTTCTGACTTTGGTTGTGTAACCGTACCTGGAATTTTCTTTTTTCTACCCATGATTCTGCGTCCTTTCAACTTCCCCTTTTGAGCACGTTATGAGCCCAAAATATTATCGAACTGATAATCTGCTCCCAAAAGACTCGGGAGAATTGCTTTACATTATCACAAAATAAAGGACAAGAGTAGGCTTATTTATTTAACTTTATCGATCACTATCGCCGCTCAATATCCCTATTGTACGTTATGTTTCATTGATTTATACTATTTTATATGATTAAACTACCTATATTCTCCGTACACGATCTTATTCCTTATGTCCGTCTTTTACAGAAGGATCCTTTTGAAAAACTTTTATGCCTCTCCCTCGATCATAAAGAGTCCGTTTTAGGTCACATTTTTATAGAGGCCGGAAGCGTTACAAGTATAACCTTTGCCATGTCACATCTGTTTACAGACCCTCTTAAGCTTAACGCAAAGGCTATTCTTGTTGTTCATACCCATCCCAACGGGATCGTGCTTCCCAGTGTGGGGGATATTCAGGTCACGAGGCATATTCAGAAAGCAGGGGATATTTTAGGTATTCCTCTGAAAGACCATGTCATTTTTACCAATACGGCTTATTATAGTTTCTTAGAGAATGGACTGTTGCGACAAGCTAACACTTCGTTTCGTCTATCTTGACAGGCACCCTAAAATTACTGGTTACGCCGTACACCGGAGTCACCGGAGGCACAGATGGAATTACTTGATTTGTATATATTCCAAAAGCACAGACATTTAGGCCAGGATAAACCTGTCCCGACGCACATGTTAAGACGCCTGGCTCAACCGACACAACCCTATCTTTTACCTCCTGAAATACAACCCCGCCTTTTTGAATAAAGTGATTGCAAGCAGGCCTATATTCACTTGGATTTATAGATCCATTATACCCCTTTCCAACTAAAACACTCCCCCATGGGTATAAAGCAGGATTTTCTGTTCCCAAAAAATGTGCTGTCTGTTCAGGAGAAAAGTATTCATAGGAGGCTTCTCCATTTTCTCTAAGCGATCGAAAAATCTCATCTAAACTCTTCTTATCCCGAGGAACTTCCAAAAAACCCCCAGAACCCCTTCCTGACGAGATTCCCTGCAAATCACAATCCGCTCGAAACTGCTTCATTTCTTTAAATGAATCCGCCCTTACCCTTTCTTTCGTTTCCTGAGAAACTTGGATACTTGGAGCCCAATGTGCGGTCATTGTATTCACTGCGACACCTGCAAAATATCCAAGTCCGTTTAATGATAGCTCAAACCCTATTGGAGATCTTCCCAACAGTACACCTGGTAATTTTCTTAAGGGTATCTGGTATGGAGTCCCTGCTAAGTGTTTATGTAACGCTTTTGCAGAACCGGTATACGCCCCCCTTTGTTCAGAATCATTGCTAATGACTGTAACAACGACTCGGGTCACATCCACCCCTGGGAAATACCTCTCTGGTCGACCAAACATATATCTTAAGTGCATTGACAATGGACCGCCCCCCCCTATATTGACGTAGGCCATTCCACCCTTACTCTGAGCATCTAGTATATAGTCTCTTATCGGAGCCGCGATTTTCGCCGCCACGCCTGGAGATGTATTCCAACCCGCCTGGGCGCCTCCAGTAAATATGATTGATTCAAAAGGTTTTTTTGTCGGATCTGAGACAAAGGGAGACTCTCCTAGTACGAGCTCTTTGGTACTATCCTGTACAGGGTCGCCTTGTCTTTGCAGAAAAACTTTAGGCATATTATCGTCATAACAAGGACGCCCACACTCTGATATTTGCCCGATCTGTTCGGCACCAGGATGTATACTCGTAACGGCGCGCTTAAGCCCATCGACAAGGGCCGAGTGGGCAGCTGAACCCTTTATCAGATAAGGTGCCACGCCATATGTACAGTACCTTGAGCCCCATTCCCATCCTTTTGGAAGAACTCCAGAAGTCTCATGAGATTTAGGAAGCTGGTCCTCAACAGGCGCACACGACACATGCAAACCCAACCAGCCATCCTTTACCGTCGACACTGCAGCACCAGTACTTTTCATTGTACCTATTTCATCCGCTCTTGGATTTCTATAACCCCTAGACAACGAAGCAACACAACGTACTACCGGAACTTTTACCTCAACCCTCAATGCAGCTGGAACTACCGCCCTACAAGCCTTTAAACCTACAGCACTCACCGTCGAAAATGCCATACCCCACTCCTTTTTTTACACTTAAAGATAAATTAAGGACCACCCCTTTTGGTCTTCGGGCAGAGTATTTCATTTGTAAAGATAATAGAAATGATATATATATATAATATATATTTATGTATCAAATTATCGAAAGGGTGTATTATGGATAAATTGCAGGCATATCAAATTTTTTTAAAAGTGGCAGAAACTAAAAGCTTTAGCCGAGCTTCTCAGCTGGTTTTTTTGTCGCAACCGTCAGTCAGCAGAATTATTCAAGACCTAGAAAACGAGCTCAAAACCAGGCTTTTTCACCGCAAAACAAAAGCCCCTCTTTTAACTGAACAAGGCCATCAGCTTTATCAAAAATTAATTCCACTTATTCATGAAATGGAGCTATTAGAAGCTGATTTTCACAACAAAACAAACGAAATATCTGGCACAATACGAGTGAACATCCCTATTTTTATGCCAGGCGTTTTTTATCCCCTTCTTGGCCAATTTTTATTAAAATACCCTAAGGTTCAGATACATTTAACCGCTACAAATACCTATCTAGATTTGATTGATCATGGATTTGATTTGGCCTTTAGAATAGGGAAAGACCGAAGGGGTCATCAAAAACTTATCTATAAGGAACTGTTTCTTCGACATATGGTTTTTATAGCTTCTCCAAGCTATCTTGAAAAGAATGGGATACCAGAACACCCCAAGGAACTGATGAAACATAACTGCCTGTTGTTTACACCTCAAGATGAACCTACGCAATGGGAATATCAAGAAAGAAACAGAAAAAAATCGGTTCCCGTCTCTGGACAATTGCACGCAAGCACAATGATTGCCATTACAGATATGGTAGAATCAGGATTGGGAGTAGCCTATTTGCCTACTTACTATGTTGATGCCCAAATTAAACAGAAAAAACTCTGCCAAATTTTAACTAAATTTTGTCCCCCACCCACAACATTTTATGCCGTATTTCCTTACCAGACCTATATTCCAAGGGCCGTTCAAGCATTGGTAGATTTTATTCATAGCCACGGGTTGCAGACTTATCATGGGGCTTAAGGCACTCTGTATTCTCTAGCAGGAAATATTTTTCAGATGATCAACCACCATGCCCTCTTGGACAATGAGGGCATCAATTCTGGCGGGGGTATCTTCTTGCTTTGTTTGGGAGAGGTAATAGAGGGCTGTTTTTCTGATTTTTTCTAGTTTCTTGTGGGTAATCGCTTCAATGGGGCTAACAAGACTGTCCGGCTTATAGGTTTTGACTTCGCAAAAAACAAGGGTGTGAGTCGGATCTTGAGCTATGATATCTATTTCTCCATATTTAGAATAGAAATTTCTTTCAAGAATTTTCCACGCCTTCGCTTTCAAATAATCGCAGACAATAGACTCACCAAGGTTCCCCATTTCTCGTTTTTGCATTGTTAAAATAAAGACTCTTGTCGGGTAAGATTGAAGCTAAGACGATGAACGTTCGAGGTTCCCCATTTAAATAATTGATCGTAGTGTCCTTGGGTGCCATAGCCTTTGTGTTGATCAAAATTATATTGAGGAAATTTGGTATGGAGTTTGGACATGATCCGATCACGGGTCACTTTAGCCACTATCGAGGCCGCTGAAATAGCAGGAACAGTCTCATCCCCTTTGACAATAGTTTGAATAGTATACCCGGGCATCAGTGGCGCTCGATTTCCGTCAATTAACACTATCTCAGGCATTAGAGACAAACCAAGAACGGCCCTTTTCATGGCCATTAATGTTGCTTGCAGGATGTTGATCTTGTCGATCATCCGATGGCTTAAAATACCTACGCTTATGTAAGGAGAATTTTTGAGAATGCAGGAATAAGCTTCTTCTCGTTGAGCTTCGGTCATTTTTTTGGAATCATGAAGAAGGTCTATCGGAATTTCTGGAGTTAAAATAACAGCCACTGCAACAACTGGCCCTGCCAGGGCACCTCGACCAGCTTCATCGACACCCGCCTGAACTGCCATTTAGGTGTATTTTTTGAGAATCAAAACTCCATTGTGTCCGCCAAACCCAAAAGAATTTGACATGGCATAGTCAACGTTTCTTGATTTGGCTTTATTTGGCGTATAATCAAGGTCACAAATGGGATCACAAACTTCCTGATTAATCGTGGGCGGAATCAGGCTATTTTGAATTGTCAGAGCCGTTGCAACAAGCTCGATTGCACCTGCCGCACCCAGTAGATGTCCTGTCATCGATTTAATAGAACTTACCGCTAGTTTATAGGCGTGATCACCAAAGACTTCTTTAATTGCTAATGTTTCATTTTTATCGTTAAGCTCTGTTGAGGTTCCGTGTGCGTTAATATAATCAATTTTATCCGGGGAAATGCCTGCACTTTTCAGTGCCATTTTCATAGCCCTTACAGCGCCTTCCCCTTCTGGAGCGGGTGCCGTAATGTGATAGGCATCTCCAGAGGTTCCAAATCCGACCACTTCCGCATAAATTTTTGCACCTCGAGCCTTTGCATGCTCAAGTTCTTCAAAAATGGCCATCCCGGCACCTTCCCCCATGACAAACCCATCTCGATTTCCATCAAAAGGTCTTGATGCTTTTTCTGGAGTATCATTTTGAGAAGAAAGCGATCGAGCAGCACAAAAACTTGCTAATCCTAGCGGAGTAACCGCCCCTTCACTTCCCCCTGCAATCATAGCAACGGCATCCCCATTTTGAATAAGTTTATACGCATTTCCCATCGAGTTTGCTGCCGAGGCACACGCTGTAACACTGCAAGAATTAGGCCCTTTTGCACCCGTTTTGATGGAAACTTGACCAGAAGCCATATCACAAATCATCATCGGAACTGTAAAGGGACTAATTTTACTAGGTCCTTTTTCTGACAATGTTTTGGCCATCTCTTCCAGCATATCAATCCCACCGATGCCTGAACCCACTTCCACCCCAATATCGTTGGCTTCTTTTGAAATATCTAGCCCAGAATCTTTGACAGCATCGATAGCTGCAGCAACCGCATACAAAATAAACCGAGTCGTCCTTCGGGCTTCTTTCTTATCAAAATAAGCCTCTACGTTAAAATTTTTGATAAGACCTGCAATTTGGGTAGAGTATTGAGACACATCAAATGTATCGATTTTAGTAATTCCAGATTTCCCTTTGATCAGGGCCTCCCAAAACTCTTCTACTGTATTTCCCACTGGGGAGATCACTCCCATACCCGTAATAACAACTCGTTTTTTTGACACGCGCTTAAAGTCTCCTTGAAGATTGGACTATTTTGAAGATTTCAAAATATAGTCGACTGTTTTTCCAACAGTGGTCAATTTCTCAGCATCTTCGTCTGCAATTTCTGTGCTGAATTCTTCTTCCAAAGCCATGACTAGCTCTACTGTATCCAATGAATCTGCGCCAAGATCTTCTGTGAAAGAAGCCTCTCTGGTCACTTCTTCTTCAGACACCCCTAATTGCTCTACAATGACTGATTTTACTTTCTCAAATACTTCTTGCTCATTTGCCATAATCATTCTCCTTTAAACTATTTTATTGTACTCAGAAAGGCTACATTGACATGCCGCCATCTACATGAACCACTTGACCCGTTGTATAACCGGCTAAGTCTGATGCTAAAAACACTACAAGATTCGCGACTTCTTGGGAAGACCCTAATCGTTGTTGGGGAACGAGGGGTATTATAGTATCAAGATATTCTTTCGGTAAAGACGCCGTCATATCTGTTTCTATAAATCCAGGAGCCACTGCATTACAGGTAATGCCCTTAGCACCATATTCTTTTGCAATAGACTTGGTGAATCCGATAATGCCGGCCTTCGATGCCGCGTAATTAGCCTGGCCCGGATTTCCCATCACACCCACAACCGATGCCATGTTAATAATGCGACCATATTTTTGCTTTAACATAGGCCTGATGGCTGATTTTGTGGCATAAAATACTGAATTTAAATTAGTATTGATTACTTCTTGCCATTCTTGTTCGCTCATTCTTAACAAGAGATTATCCCGGGTAACTCCTGCATTATTGACCAAAATATCAAGTCGTCCGAAGTGGTCTATCGTTTTTTTAACCAAGGCTTGAACCTCTTCAAAACGAGAGACGTTTACTTGGACACCTAGCGTCTCAACCCCAAATTTTGAGGTGATAACTTGGGCTGCTTTTTGTGCAGACGCTTCTGTTGTGGCGCAACATACTA
>JAHFDB010000009.1:19193-39583 GCA_023249195.1 bacterium
TGGAATTCCAAAACCGATACCTCGGGAAGACCCTGTGACAATCGCAATTTTATCTTTTAAATCTATGACCATCCTATTCCTTTCCAAACCCCTCTAATGAGGCTAAATCTGACACGTTTTGCTGCTCTTTTTCCGCAAGGGTTTTACGAATTAGTCCTGAGAGCACTTTGCCTGGGCCTACTTCAACAATCACATCTACAAGGGTGTCTAAAAGACGTATTGTTTCTGTCCATTGAACAGGTGAACTAACCTGCAGAGAGACATTTTCATGAAGCGCCTGAGGTTCGGTTTCAATGCGTGCCGTTCGGTTTAAAACAATAGGGATTTTTGCCTTTGCAAATTGGAGATTGTGAAATGATTTTTGAAGCCTTTGGGTTGCATTGAGCATAAGGGGGGAGTGAAAAGCCCCACTTACATTGAGACTAATCAGTTTTGCCCCTTGTTCTTTCAGCAGAGCACTTGCCACACTCACCCCTTCTTTTTCACCCGAAATAACAATCTGATTAGGGCAATTGTCGTTGGCAATAACCACCGTGTAAGGCACAAGTGGAGCTGAGTCAAGAACGTCTTGAATCCTCTCTCTGGTTGAGCCTAAAACAGCCGCCATTCCAGAATCTTCTGAAGGATATGCCGCCGCCATCGCAGCCCCTCGCTCTTGAATAAGGAATAGCCCTTGCTCTACAGACAGGCTTTCAGCTGCAACATAGGCGGTGATTTCACCTAGGCTATGGCCTGCTACTACTTTGGGGGTAAAGCCACCTTTTTTCAACTGATTAAAAAGTGCAATCGAAATAAGAAAAATTGCCGGTTGTGCGTGACTTGTTTTAACCAATTCTTCATCCGGCCCTTCAAAGCATATTTTAGCCAGGTCTAGACCCAGAATACCCTGTGCCTGATGAAAGAGATCCCTAACATCGGCATAGGCATCAAAGAGATCTTTCCCCATTCCTACTTTTTGAGAGCCTTGCCCGGGAAAAACGCATGCAAATGAAGTCATTTAGGCCACCTTTTTGAGCAGTCCTTCTTCTTGGAACTGTTCTTGAATTTGTCTTGATAAGCGCTCAAGAATATAGTCTTCTACATTATCTCGGGTAATGATTAACTCTGTCATGCCTGTGGAGGGACTTTCGTACATATAGGACATCATGAGTTCTTCCATAATGGCGCGAAGGGCACGCGCACCCACTTTTCTTTTGACAGCCACTTTTGCAATCAGCTGGAGGGCTTCAGGCTCAAATTCAAGGGTAATACCATCCATCATCATAAGTTTTTTGAATTGTTTAACAATAGCATTTTTGGGCTCTGTCAGAATTTGAATCAGTGCTTTTTCATCTAATTCGTGTAAAGGAGCCACGATAGGAAGACGCCCGATTAACTCTGGAATAATGCCGAATTTTTGAAGGTCTTCTGGTTGTAAAAAATCAAAAATGGCCGTTGGGTCTACCTTTTCTTCGTTGGCTTTATCTGTCACAAAGCCGATGGATTGACGGTTAAGCCTCGCTTTAATAATGGGCTCAATCCCGCTGAAAGCACCCCCTGTAATAAACAGAATATTGGAAGTATCAATGCTTATAAATTCCTGTTGAGGGTGCTTGCGTCCCCCCTTCACAGGAACGTTGGCCTTTGTGCCTTCTAGCATTCTGAGCAGGGCTTGTTGAACACCTTCTCCAGACACATCCCGGGTAATGGAGGGGTTTTCTGACCTTCTGGAAATTTTATCAATTTCATCAATGTAAACAATGCCTCTTTGGGCTTTTTCCACATCGTAATCGGCTACCTGCAAAAGTCTAAAGAGCATGCTTTCGACATCTTCACCCACATATCCCGCCTCGGTAAGTGTGGTTGCATCTGCAATTGTAAAGGGAACCTGAAGAAGCCTCGCTAGGGTTTCCGCAAAAAGGGTCTTTCCTGTTCCCGTACCGCCAATGAGTAGAATATTGCTTTTCTTAAGCTCCGTTTCACTAAAGAGTGGCGTGGACATATACATGCGTTTATAGTGATTATAGACCGCGACAGAAATAATCCGTTTGGCGTGATCTTGGCCAATAATATGTTGATTTAACCACGCGTGTACTTCTGTAGGCTTGGGAACGGTAAACCCAGAAGGTGATGAAGCGGTTGGTTCTGATTTTGGTTGTGCCGAAGGGTCTAATGCTGGATCTTCTGACACAATTTTGCTGCAGGCTGCAATGCATTCATCACAAATATGCACCCCTGGCCCCACAACCAATTTAGCCACCATTTGTTGGGGCTTTCCACAAAACGAGCACGACACTGGCGTATGACTATTTGCGCTCATTTCTTTTTTGTATTCAAGTGACTACTTGTGATAACTTCATCGATTATGCCATAGGTGACCGCCTCTGTGGCACTCATGAAAAAGTCTCGGTCGGTGTCCTTTTCGATTTTTTTAATATTTTGACCTGTGTGATGCACCAAAATGCCATTCAGAATTCTTTTGATTCGTAAAATTTCATTGGCCTGAATTTCGATATCGGTTGCTTGACCTTGCGCCCCGCCCAGTGGCTGGTGAATCATGATGCGGGAGTTTGGAAGCGAATAGCGCTTACCAGGCTCACCGGCTGTCAAGAGCAAAGCCCCCATGGAAGCCGCTTGCCCCAGACAAATCGTCGACACCTTTGTTTTGATATATTGCATAGTGTCATAGATAGCCATTCCCGCGGTGACGGCACCGCCCGGACTGTTGATATACATATACGCCTCGCGTTCATTGTCTTCGGCTTCTAGGAACAATAGCTGGGCAATAATGACATTGGCGACATGATCATCGATGGCATCGGTTAAAAAAATAATTCTCTCTTTGAGTAATCTGGAGTAAATATCAAAAGAACGTTCCCCCCGTCCTGTTTGTTCGATAACCATTGGAATAAGTGACATTGCTTCGTTGAGTGACATACTAAATCCTCTCTTGATAATATTGGGCTTGGGTCACTCTTTTGCGCCGAAGCGTTTTGAATGGGAGCCGTACTTAGACTATTTTAGCGTTAGATTCTAAAAACGCTAGGGTTTTTCGCTTTAATAAAATTTCAGTGAGTTCCGGAGTTGGATTTTTTACAAAACGCGCAAGATCTTCTTCTGACTTAAAAATTGAAGAATTCCATTTTTTTAGCTCCTCAAGAATATCTTGTTCTTCTACTTTGAGGTTCTCTTTTTTGGCAATGGCCTCTAGAATAAGTTCAGTTTTGAGCTTTTGAGCAGCCGCATCACGGTATGTTTCTCTGAATTGTTCATAGGGTTGTTTCAGCATCCCCAAATATTGGTCTAGAGTCAATCCAGACTCTTTAAGCGAGTGCTCAAATCTATCTACAGAGTTATCGATTTCTCTCTCAATCAACACCGGTTGAAGGTCGATTTTCACTTCTTTTAAAATACCCTCCATAAGATCATTAAAGAACCTGTTTTCAGCGTCTTGTTTTGATTTCTTTTCAAGTTCATCTCTTATTTGAGAACGATAGGCTTCTACTGTTTTAGTTTGTGATACTTTTTGCACAAAGATATCATCCAGTTCAGGAAGCTTCTTCTCGCGAATTTCCGAAATTTCCACTTTAAATTGAACCGCTTTTCCAGCAACTCCACTTACCTGAAAATCGTCTGGGTAGGTAATCGAAAAGGCTTTCGGATCATTTATTGAAACGCCGGTTAATCGAAGGTCAAATTCCTCGCCAAAGGAACCTGCTCCAATTTTTAGCCCCACATTTTGTCGGGTCCATGCCTCGAACACCACCCCATCTACAAGGGCTTGAATCTGACATCTGAGGATGTCTTCTTTTTGGGCGGGGCGCTCGGTTGTTGTGACATATTCGGAATATCCCTCACGAACTTTATCGATGTGATTGTCTAGGGCTTCATCGCTCACTTTAGAGTCGGCTCTTTTAACTTCAATGCCTGTGTATTTTCCCAGAGACACTTCAGGCTTGACATCAACCTCACAGCTAAATAACAAGGGTGCGGCTTCTTTGTATTCTTCTATTTTTAAGTTGCGCGGATGGTCAATGACAAAAAGGTTTAACTCTTGAATAGCCTCAAAGTAGGCATTGTTCACCGCATCTGAAATTCCCTCTTGAATCAGAGTGTCTTTACCAAAATGACCTTCAAATAGAGACCTTGTAATTTTACCTTTTCTAAATCCAGGAAGAGAGACCTTGTTTTTAAGCTTGTGAAAAGCCTTATCAATAGCTTTTTCTAGATTCTCTATGGACTCTTCAATTTCTAGCGCATACTGATTGCCTTGACGTTCTGATTTTAATATTTTCATAGGGGGGGTCCTTATGTGCTCGCTATATTTTTGTATGATTTTTGGAGCGGGATACCAGATTCGAACTGGCGACCTTCTGCTTGGCAAGCAGACGCTCTACCAACTGAGCTAATCCCGCTTTTACGTCTGCGTAAGACAGGGGAACTATACCATAAAGTATTTGGATTTCTCAACCCGTTGATAGTATACTCTTGAAAAGTATGGCAATAAAATCCGACAAACCTAAAGCCAAGATTGTCCAATTTTCGGATGATGCCAAAACCCTTCCCGATGGCAGCAAGATCATTTACGCTGAAAATGATGAGAAAATTGTTTTGTACCATAAGGTACCCTTCGAAAAAGGCAACACCTATGTCTATGATAGAAAAAGCGGAAAGATTTTCATCAACAGCAAAGAAGGCTCCAATCACGATAAGCGTACCATGATTCGGCTTGGAACCTATTTGATGGACAACTGCCAAGATGATGATTTGGTGACGGTGAGTGTTTTTACAAAGGGAGATATCGGCTAATGAGTCTTTCCCCTCTGGGTGGAAATTCTTCTAGGCCTTCGGTCAGCTCGTCTTCTGTATCTTCGGGTGCTCAAACCTTAAAAAATTTGAGCCCTGAATTTAAGAGCATACTCACTGCGCTTAACATTGATCCTTCTAAGGTCTCTCATACGACAAAACAAGTGGGCGGAAATATTCTAGAAACTATTCAGAAATCGGTCCAAGAAATTCAGGTAATTCACATTACCCACGAGCATGCGGAAGCCCTTAAGGGGCTGGGGCTTGTTGGGTTTGAGCTTGCCCTTGTGATTAACACCGGTGATGATCTGGCCAATATCAAAAAGAAACTCAAAAAAGTTCAAGAATCGATGATGGACAAAACATCTCTCTCTCAACTTACCGAAGCACTCGGACTTCCTAGCGAAACAGAACCCTTAGTGATGACAGACAACCAGGGTGGCATTATGATTATTCGGTCTTTTGTTGAGGAAGTTGAAGCGTCTATCGAAGAGTAGGGCTTTATTGGTTTTACGTTTAATTGATGCTTTTCTAATGGCCATTCAGAGTCTCGTTTATGTGTCTTGGTCTGTGAACAAAGATACCCGATCTACACTTGACCCTTTGTGAGGAGAAGGGATATTTAAGTGGGCACATGCAAGGGGGGTAATGACCCGTCCTCGCGGGGTTCGGTCGATAAACCCGAGTTGTAACAAGTAGGGCTCCACAACATCTTCCAAAGAGTCTGTTTCTTCTGAAATACTCGCCGCAATGGTTTCAATCCCTACGGGACCTCCCCCAAATTTCTGGGCGATACTCAACATATATTTTCGGTCAATGTCGTCTAGCCCAAGTTCATCCACCCCTAATCCCAACAAGGCCGACTGAGCGATCGCCTGCGTGATGTCTCCTTCTCCGTGCATTTGTGCCCAATCTCGGGAACGCTTCAAAAGCCGATTCGCAATTCTTGGAGTTCCTCGAGATCTTTTAGCAATTTCCTGAGCCGCTTCATGTTCAATTTCTGTGGTTAAAACATCTGACGCCCTGCGCACAATGGTCGCCAAATCCTCGTGATTATAATATTCCAATCTGTCGATAAAACCGAATCGGTCCCTCAGGGGTGCCGAAAGCATGCCTACTCGGGTCGTGGCACCAATCAACGTAAATTTGGACAAATCAATACGAATTGAGCGTGCGGAAGGCCCTTTCCCGATAATAATATCCAGTTGAAAATCTTCCATCGCTGGATAAAGCACTTCTTCTACCGCACGATTGAGACGGTGAATTTCGTCGATGAATAAAACATCTCCAGGTTC
This sequence comes from bacterium, assembly GCA_023249195.1. Classification (GTDB taxonomy): domain Bacteria; phylum Margulisbacteria; class Marinamargulisbacteria; order SXXA01; family JAHFDB01; genus JAHFDB01. The sequence continues at coordinate 25,274 of JAHFDB010000009.1, forward strand.
AAGGTTCGTGAGAATAGCCGCTAAATCCCCCGGACGTTCGATGGCAGGCCCAGACGTAATTTTGATATGCACCTGCATTTCATTGGAAATAATATTAGCAAGGGTTGTTTTTCCGAGGCCTGGAGGACCATAGAGAAGCACATGCTCGATGCTCTCACGGCGTTTTTTAGCCGCTTGAATAAAGATATGGAGGTTTTTTTTGAGCTTGGCTTGCCCAATAAATTCAGCTAAAAGCTGGGGTCTCAAGGACCCTTCTTTTTGGTCTTCGATACGTTTTTCAGAGTCGATAAGACGATTAGGTTCTTCTTGTGGCATGGTTCTATTATACACAAATTTTAAAGGAGGGGGTCGACTGCCTCTACCATAAGTTGATGTCCTGCTGGCGTAGGGTGAGCATCTCGAGGGAATCCCCTAAATTTATCTGGAATCGTATAGGAAGCTATTTTGAAACCATGCTTTTTATAGATCTCTGTTGCTTGTTGTTCCCCATTCTCAATCAAGGCTATTTTTTTAGCGGTTGATTGGCTAGCCACCTGACCTATGAAATACTCGGCTACTGCATAAGCCTCTTTTCTTTGGTTTTCTTCAGTTTTATTTTGTTTTTTCCATTTATTTACCATTTTATTCACCCCTTGGTTTAACAATTTCATGGTTAAAAATCCATCTATTCGATTTGAAATATGAATATAATAAGGCCGTCTATATACCAATTTACCCTTCTCGAAATAAGGGCGCTTACGATAATTATTGTCTGATTGCGAACAAAGTTCTAAATTATAGCTATTATTAATAGTATCGTTTCCAGACCAATTCCAAACAATTAATTGTGGTTTTAACTCTTTATAATAATGCTCAAATAATTGCCATTCCTGTAAGGTTCCATACCCGCCTACGGCAAGTGGCAAAACATAAGGGTTTTTATATTTTTTTCTCAGCCTCTTTTCTAAAAGAGGCGAAAAATAAACACCATTAGGCATTTGAAACCCTTGCATGACAGAATCACCCAATACAAATACGACATAATCAGACTTTTTTGCCTCTGATAGTGGTCGAGCTCGAAAGCCTTCTTCGTTATAGGAAACCCAGCCTGTTCCATAGATGGCATCTTTTTTATAAAATCTAAAGTTATGAGGGCTGATCCAACCGAATTCAGGGTGGTAGATATTGTTGATTGAGGGGCTGGCTAGATATAGAGTCCCATCATAGGTTAATGACTTCCATGCTCTTAATAGAACCTCGCAAGAGCCTAAAAAGAAAAACAAATACAACAAAATAGTCCCTAAAAAAATAATTTTCTTTTTCATTAGTCTAGTACAAACTCCTTTTTCCATTCATGGGATGTTTCTTTCCACTGTGACTGAGCCTTTTTTTCAAAAACGTAGTCCCCAATCACCAAATAGTCCATCTCGGTTCTCATAAAACATCGATACGCATCTTCTGCTGTGCACACGATGGGCTCTCCTCGAACATTGAAGCTTGTGTTGACCAGAACACTGCATTCAGTCAGTTTTTTAAATGACTGCAATAACGTATAAAATCGAGGGCTAATTTCTTGGTGTATCGTCTGAACTCTGGCAGAATAATCTACATGCGTTATAGAAGGCAACGAGGATCTTTGGTGATAGAGCCTGTCTCTCATGGAAAATTTACGATAATTTTCAGGCTCTGGGAACCTCAATTTTGTGGCAACAGGCGCTACCAAAAGCATATAGGGTGATTTTTCGGAAAGCTCAAAGTAGTGAGCGCACTCTTCGGCAATAACTGCCGGAGCAAAGGGCCGAAACCCTTCTCTAAATTTAATTTTGAGGTTTAGTTTTTTTTGCATCTCTGAATTTCTGGCATCCCCTAAAATACTACGATTCCCCAAGGATCGAGGCCCCCACTCCATCCGACCTTGCACCCACCCCACGACATGTCCTTGACTTAAAACCTTTGACACCTCGTCAGAGAGCCGTGTGAACTCTGTATAGTGTTCATAGCGAGCCTTATACTTTCTGATCACACCTTCTATTTCCAAATTTCCTATTTCGGGACCCAAATACGGATTAAATAAGGAGGTATCCACCGTTCTTGGCATGTCTTTCCAGATATGCCAACCTGCCAGAGCCGCTCCCAAAGCACCGCCTGCGTCCCCTGAGGCAGGTTGTATCCAAATGTTTTTAAAAATTTTACTTTGTACTATTTTTCCATTTGCAACACAGTTCAATGCAACCCCACCCGCCATAACCAGGTTTTCTGACCCCGTTAACTTTTGGGCAGCTTGAGCCAACTTCAATACGATCTGCTCCGTCACATTTTGAATGGCTGCCGCTAAATCCATATAGTCTTGAGTGAGCTCCGCTTCTGGTTGCCGTGGACCTATCCCTAGCAAGGCTTCCCATTTTGTTGCGCAATACATAACAAGACCTGTGGGATATTCAAAATAGGCCATATTCATAAGAATAGAGCCATCTTCTTTCACATCAATCATCTCATTTAAAATAAGCCGTTCATATCTAAGAACCCGCTCACTCCCGTGGTCCCCGTAAGGGGCCAACCCCATTAATTTGTATTCACCACTATTGACTTTAAACCCGCAATACCCTGTAAAAGCCGAATAGAGAAGCCCTATAGAATGCGGAAAAACAAGTTCTCGTAAGAGTGTAATCTCATTCCCTTTTCCAAAACCGATGGTGGTAGTGGCCCATTCCCCCACCCCATCAATAGTAAGAATCGCAGCAGAATCAAAAGGCGAGGGATAAAAGGTACTCGCAGAATGGGACAAATGATGGTTCGGAAACAGAATTTTAGGAATAGAGGTTCCGATGGAGTAGGCATTTAGCTCTTTTAAAATGGTCTTTTTAAGGAACAACTTATCTTTAATCCAAGCTGGAATTGCCTTTAAATAGCTTGAGAGGCCTCTGGGTGAGAAAATATGATAGGTTTCTAATAATCGTTCAAATTTTAGAAAAGGCTTCTCATAGAAAGCCACACATTCAATATCATCCATAGCAATACCCTGATAGTCTAGAAGATACTTTATCGCGTTATGAGGAAAATTACTGTCGTGTTTTTTTCGAGTAAAGCGCTCTTCCTGCACAGCCCCTACGCAGACTCCATTCACTAGCAAGGCTGCTGCACTATCATGGTAGTATGCTGAAATTCCTAAAATGAGTGTGTCTTTTTTATGAATAGAGGTCATTTAAAACAAGGTGTAGATAAAAGGAGCAATCGCAGATCCGCTTGCAAACACGATAATTAAGCCCAACAAGAGCAACACCACTATAATGGGAAGAAGCCAAAACTTTTTTCGGTTGGAAACAAAATTCAAAAACTCTTTTAAAAAATCCATTTTTCCTCTTTTTTAAAACTGAAATTCAAGATCGCTTTTTTGATACAAATGCTCAAGCGCTGTAAAACCCGACGGTGCCGTCTTCCAGCTTTTAATAAAAAACACTGTTGGTTTACATAGCCTTACAAAAAAACCAACAGGGATTACTAAAACAACGTAGATTGTACTTAATAAAACACAAGACACGACAAGACCCATTTTCTCAGATGCCTTAAACCACACTACAGAAAACACATAAAAAAACCTAGGGAAAGTGAGCAAAAGAATAATGATGATGAGTAGCCCATAGAGAGCGGTTCTATCATAGCTATTTAAAAAAAGCACCAGAAAGACTAGCGCTAAGCCCAATCCCCCGTCAATGGATTTCTCCTTTTTTCTGTCTTTGCACTCATAAGACGACTTCACCCATGCAGGGTATCACAATTGTATTGTTATTTACAATACTAGCGAACACCCGTTACCATACTCCGACTATGACTGTCTCGGTTACCCCTGTTTTGTCACCCAAGAATGAGTCTCTCTTAGCCCACGTTAAAGAGCTTAAACAGGCTATTGATACACAAAAACAACACCACCCTGAATTATGGGAAATGATTCAGAAAAAATTGCGCATACAATGGACGTATGATTCCAACGCCATTGAAGGAAGCACCCTCACCCTAGGAGAAACCCTGTTTTTTCTTCAAGAAGGACTCACCGTCGAAGGAAAGCCCTTTAAAGATTTTTTAGATGCCCAAAACCATGCCCAAGCCATAGAACTGCTTTTTGGCATCATTCATTCTCAAAGGCCTCTCACAGAAGGCCTTATTAAAGAGATTAATGCCCTCCTGTTGTCTGGCGTAACGCACACCCCTGCACTGGGACAAGACGGTCAAAAAGTGACAAAACCGGCGACTCCAGGCCAGTATAAACACTTGCCCAATCATGTTTTGCAATCTGATGGATCTATACACCGATATACCGACCCTTTGCATGTCACAGATGAAATGGAAAGTTTGGTTTCTTGGGTGAATACACACTCCGCTGACCCTGTTATTATAGGTGCTATTTTTCATTATCATCTGGTGAGAATTCACCCTTTTGATGATGGGAACGGGCGTGTGGCAAGACTTTTGATGAATTTGGTACTGATCAAAGCGGGGTATCCTCCTGCCATTATTCAACATTCACGCAGGCGTGCCTACCTTGAAAGTTTGGCTCGGGCCGATGCAGGTGAGTTAGAGGTTTTTATTGGATTTGTACTGGAGTCTTTGGAAACCACGATGGTGGGGATTTTGGGGGAGTTGAATTAGAATGCGTACGCTATTCTAGCCTCACTATGAAACAAGAGACGATCACCCATTTACGACAAAATTTATACCAAACTGTCGATGACATTATCCGTACAGGCGAACCTGTTGTGATTACCCGACATCAGTTTCAAGTACAACTTTCCCTAGTCTCTCCCCCTTCTAAACTTAGTAGACTTAGAGCCCATAAAACCATTGTCGGCAATCCTGATGACCTTATAAGCCCAACGGTGAGCCAGTGGAACGAAGCAAAGAATCTGTAGTTTTTCTCGACACCCATGTGGTGGTGTGGCTTTTTGAGAATCGTTTAGCCAAGCTGAGCAAGAAAGCACTGAGTTTTCAGAAGTTTTAGACCATTTTAAACCTTTTCACTATACCACCACTTTGCTCGGCTTTTGACCTATGAAATTCCGAATGAATCTATTTCTGATAACTTTCCCTCGGCATCGCACGAGTAGCCTGAGCGAAAGTACTGAGCTTGCCCCGTTCTCGATTTAATTGATTCACAATGATACAATTAATGCATCATGATGAATCAATTAACCCCTAGACAATATCGGATTTTGCAATTTATTCAAACTCAAGAGTCCACTTCCAATGCGGGTATTCGGGCCTATTTTATCCAAGTCAGTGTGCCTATTTCCAGAATTACCCTTATTCGAGAGCTTGATATCTTGGTTCATACAAAATCTATTCAAAAATATGGGGCAGGGCGAAATGTACGCTACAAACTTACCGAAGAGACTCCCTTACTCAGGGTAATTGATCCTGAGTTTTATTTCAAAACAGAGAGTGACCAGCGAACCATTCTTAAAACCTTTAATTTTGATATTTTTACCTCTTTTTCTGCGCCTATTTTTACTGAATCAGAACAACAAAAACTCACTGCACTAACCCTCGCCTATCAAAAAAATCAAGCCTCTATGCCCCCTTATTTGATTCAAAAAGAAACCCAAAGACTCACCATTGAACTAAGTTGGAAGTCTTCTCAGATTGAGGGTAATACCTATTCACTATTAGACACTGAAGCCCTTGTTAAAGAAAATAGGGAAGCCCCCGGACATACCAAAGAAGAGGCTCTTATGATTCTGAATCACAAATATGCCATTGACTATATCATGGCTCATCCTGAGAATTTTACGATCATGTCATTGAGAAAAATTGAGGATATTCATGGGCTACTTGTTCAAAACTTACCCGGGGTTCATCATGGCATTCGTCACCATCAGGTTAGAATCATTGGCACCAACTATTATCCTCTCGACACTCCCTATCAAGTTAAAGAAGCACTTGAATCTACAGTGGACCTTGTGAATCGTCAGAAAAACCCTTTTCAAAAAGCGCTGTCGGCAATCCTCCTAATATCCTATATTCAGCCTTTTATCGATGGCAACAAGCGCGCCGCACGGCTCATTGGAAATGCCCTACTCCATGCCCATCGTGCTTGCCCTTTGTCTTATCGCAGCATTGATCCTGTGGATTATAAAAAAGCGGTTCTTTTATTCTATGAACAAAATAGCTTGGCTTATTTTAAGACTCTTTTTATAGCTCAATATGAGTTTTCAGTAAAAAATTATTTTAGCGATTTAAAATAAGCGATTGTTTTATCAAGTCCTTCTTCTAACGCAATTTGAGGGTTCCAATTGAGGGTTTTTTGAGCTAGGGAAATGTCAGGGCGTCTCACTTTTGGGTCATCTGAGGGGAGTATCTTTTTGACAATTTTTGATTTAGAACCCGTCTTTGCGATAACTTTTTGGGCAAGTTCAAGAATGGTAAATTCGTTAGGATTGCCGAGGTTAATAGGCCCCGTGATGTTTTCGGTGTTCATCATGGCTATAAAGGCCTTGATGAGGTCGTCTACATAGCAGAATGAGCGGGTTTGGGAGCCGTCTCCGTAGAGGGTGATGTCTTCCCCAGCGAGGGCTTGAACCACAAAGTTGCTGACCACACGGCCATCGTGAGCGGCCATTCTAGGGCCGTAGGTGTTAAAAATGCGACCCACCCTGATATCTACCTGCTCTTGGCGGTGATAATCGAAGCATAGGGTCTCGGCGACGCGTTTCCCTTCATCGTAGCAACTGCGTTCTCCGATGGGGTTTACGTTCCCCCAATAAGACTCGGTTTGGGGGTGCTGCTGAGGATCTCCGTACACTTCTGAGGTAGATGCTTGAAAAAACCGTGCTTTGACTCGCTTGGCTAACCCTAGCATATTGAGGGTTCCCATAACCGATGTTTTGACGGTTTTAATGGGGTTATATTGATAGTGAATGGGAGAGGCTGGGCAGGCCAGATTATAGATCTGATCTACTTCGATTAAAATAGGCTCTATAATGTCGTGGCGTATTATCTCAAACTTAGAATGTGAGGTTAAATGAGCCACGTTTGACTTGTTCCCTGTAAAAAAATTATCCAGGCAAATAACGTCATGATTTTGTAAAAGAAGCGCTTCGCACAGATGGCTTCCCAAAAAGCCGGCGCCACCTGTGACTAGAATACGCTTTGACATGCTCTTTTACGCTGTAGCGGCTGATTCTGTGGTGATGTTTAGCTCGCCTTCCCATTTAGAAATGACAACGGTTGCAACCGCATTTCCAACCACATTGACGGCTGAACGACCCATATCTAAAATTTGATCGATCCCTAACACAAGCGCCAATCCCTCTACAGGAATATGGAACGAGGTCAACGCACCTGCAATGACAATGAGAGACGCTCGGGGAACGCCAGCCATCCCTTTACTGGTGATCATCAGCATCAACATCATCACAATTTCTTGTTGAAAAGACAGGTTAATGCCATAAGCTTGCGCGATAAAAATAGTTGCAAACGTGGTGTACATAATGGATCCATCTAGGTTGAAAGAATAGCCTAGTGGAAGCACAAAGCTGGTAATACGATCACTGCATCCAAACTTTTGAAGTCGTTCAATGACCTTTGGAAGTGCCACTTCTGAACTAGCCGTACTAAAAGCCAATAAGAACGGCTCTTTAATAAAACTTAATAATTTGAAATAGGGAATTCTTAACACTAGGCAAATAGTCCCCAATACTACCACGCAGAAGAAGATCAGCCCTCCAAAAAAGCAGCCTATTAAGTACAGATAGGCCCCCAATATTCCAATGCCATATTGCCCTACCACCGCAGCCAATGCGCCCATGGCGCCCAGAGGGGCAAAACCCATAACATACTTGGTGACCTTAAACATGAGGTGAGATAAGGCATCCATTGAATGGACAATAATTTTACCTTGATCGCCTAAAGCCGCAGTCCCTACCCCTAAAAAGAGGGAGAAAATTACAATTTGAAGAATTTCATTCTTAGCCATTGCATCAACAATGCTGGTTGGAATCAAATGAGAAATAAATCCCTTTAAGCCGTGGGCTTCTGTTGTTGTTGCAAACTCGGAACCACTGCCTTGCTCAGGCAATTTTAAATTCATTTTATGTCCAGGCTCAAAGGTATTGACAATCATCAATCCTGAAAGCAAGGCCAAAATGGTGGCGCATTGAAAGTAAAATAAGGTTTTTATCCCAATTCTTCCCACTGTAGAAAAAGTACCTAGTTTTGCGATTCCCACTACCAATGTAGATAAAACCAAGGGTGCAATCACCATCTTGATCAAACGCAAGAAAATATCACTCAAGATTTGTAAATTTTGACCCAATTCTCCAAAAAAATGACCAATTAATATCCCCAACAACATTCCTAAAAATATTTGGGTCGTAAACTTGGGTGCTTTCATTTAAACTCCTTTTATTGTGTCTGACAAAATTGGTCTTGATAGTCTAATAGCGAACATTGAATAATCTCTTTGGCTTCTTCCCTTCCATAAATGTGAGAAATAACACAACTTTGATGCTCTTTTCCAACATTATCTGGGGTTTGTTTATAGGTTAAAAAATAATGTCTCAACCTATCAATAATGCCCCTTGGAACTTGAGAAATATCTTCAAAAGCACCATATGCAGGATCGTTCATGAGTACGCTAATAATTTTATCGTCCGCTTCCCCGCCGTCAAAAAGACGAAACCCCCCAATGGGTCTGGCCTGCAAAATAATGGACCCATGATTGATCGTTCTTTCGGTCAGAACACACATATCGATAGGGTCATTATCGCCCTCAATATCCAATCGTCCTGTTTTTTGCATCGCATACTCGGCCACACGTCGACTGCACAGAGACTGAGGGATAAATCCATAAAGTGAGGGACAGAGATTGGAATATTTTTGGGGTCTGTCTACTTTTAGGTGGCCTGAAAGCTTGTCTACTTCGTACTTTACTGTATCGGTAGGTACCATTTCAATAAAGACATTAATAATATCAGGAGATTTTTCTCCAGGAGAAATTCCATGCCATGGGTGAGCTAATGTTAACGGATACACAACTAAATTCCCTTCTTAGAAGATGACTGTTTATACTGGATTTTAGGGGAAAAGTCTAGTCATAGTAGAAAGCCCTTTGGTTTTGGGCATTTTGAAAAAAATGGGTGAGCTTTTCATGTGAGCCCTCTTCAACAAGCATCTCTACGTTTTCAAGACTTTTTTTGAGTTCGGACAAAGCCTTTTTTAAGGCTTCTTTATTGAAGCGAGCTATTTCTGAACCCCATTTTGGAGAAGAGCCCGCAACCCGTGTGGTGTCTCGAAATCCGGGACCTAAAATTTGCTTAAGTGATTCCTGTTGCTCTTTTGACAGAACTTGCGACACCTTGACTGTTAGGCATGCCATGACATAGGGGACATGAGAGGCGTAGGCTACAACTTCATCGTGAATTGCAGCTGACATTTCAACCACTCGAAACTGAAGCACAGTAAGAAATGCTTTAAAATATTCATATGCCTCTGCATTCTGAGGAACTAAAACATAGGGGGCTTGAGTCAGGATATTCGGATTCGCATATTGAATGCCGTTTTTTTCGATTCCCGCCATAGGATGGCCCGGAATAAACACATGCCCTTCGGACAAGGGTGGGACATTTTCTACAATTTGGCCTTTAACACTGCCAATATCGGTTAAAACGACAGGGTTTTTAAGATGTTGAGTTAAGGCCTTTACAGTGGGAGTGATTGTTTCAATGGGTGTACAGATGATTACCACGTCTAAAGTTTGTGGAATGGCCGCTAGAGCCTCTGCCCCGTCATTGACAATACCATGCGCTATGGCCCATTGAAGGGCGTGCCTATCGGGGTCTACTCCGAACAAAGAAAGCGTGGGAAAATGCTGCCTTATTTTTAAGGCTAAAGATCCGCCCATCAATCCTAACCCGACAATGCCAATGTGGCGATAGGTCATAAAGAGACTGCCTGGGTATCAGGGCGAAGCGCAATGGCTTCTTTGAGATAAAGATGTTTCATGTCTTTTTGGAGTTTTTCCGAGTTCACCTGCATTAAAATTCTTATGCAGGCTTGAAGAGACTCGTGCACTGGAATTTCAGTCATGCACATAAGAGGGGTGTCGGTTAACCCTAGTTTTCTGGCAGCCACCGCAGGGAACTCGGCATTCAAATCTGTTGTTACAGAGAAAAAGACGGTGGCAATGTCAGAAATATCGAGTTCATTTTCTTGAATCAAGCGCTGCAGTAAATAGGTCGTTTCTTTTAAAATAGCTTCTTTGGAATTTTGATCTACGGTAATTGCGCCTCTAATGCCACGTAATGCCATGAAATGGACTCCTTTTGAGTAAACTTAGCGATATCATATCATAAGGAGCCCCAACTGGGCTGTCAAAGCTGTTCTAAAAAGGGTTTTATTGTAGGTTTGTCCTGTAATTTGCTTAAGAGAAATCGCCACATTTTGAATCTCTGGGGAAAACGATATCTGATTCACATTAAGTCCAATCCCAATAATGACATATCGAGGCTGCGTTGAGTTTGCCACGCTGGCGGCTTCGATTAAAATCCCCCCCATTTTTTTTCCGTCCAGAATAATATCATTTGGCCATTTGACTTCGGTTTGGATAGAAGTAAGTTCCAAAATAGTTTTGACGACACAGGTGGCGACTTGAACGTGGTAGTCGGGAATGCGGTGGAAATCAAAGGCTTTAGGGTGGGTCAACAAGGTGTAATAGAGGCCTCCCTCTGAGTCAGATTCCCAAACCCTGCCGTGTGTACCCCTGCCCCTAGTTTGGCGATCGGCAGTAATCACAATGGGCCACTCGAGTTCTTGAACCGGGTTTCGTGCGATGCGCTTGGCTTCTTCGTTAGTGGAATCCAGTTCAGAAAAGCAGAGAAAGGTCATGCGTTATCCTTAGAATCAGAGTGTGGCCAATGCCGTACTTGCCAACTGTCTTCCCCCATTTTTTGACCAGGTTGTGCTTTGTGATAAATCTGTAAGGACAGGTTTATAGTTTTCATCAAAACAATATCGAACAAGATACAGTTTAATGAGCTGCTCGCATGCACTTTGCACCTTTAAATCCCCCTTTTGACATGTTGCATGGTTTGCAAGAATAGCCAACGCAGTTGCACTTATTAAGCAGGGTGCTTTGTCTGATGGCAAATGACCATAGCCTTGCGGAGCCGTCACTGATGTCTTGGCATTTTTTATATCCCCCATTTGCTTTCTCGCTCCGCTTTCAATATTTTCCAGTACTTTTACTACATCTTCAGAAATGTCACGCTCTTGTCTAGAAGAAAGGAGCTCGCACACCTTCTCCATTGCAGCTGCATGAGAGAGAATATAGTTGCACCCTTGCTCTGAGTGGCCAAAATTTCCAATAGCTCGGGTTAGACACCTCACGGTTTCTGGCTCTTGTGAAGAAGAAAAAAGTGTACATATCTTTCCCATTGCAGCCTCATGAGTCAGAATGTATTTTCGCCCCTCCAATGAACAACTCAGATTTCCAAGTGCTAGTGTTGCAGATATCGCCGTCTGTTGATTTTGAGATAGAATCAGAGAGTCTAACCCTGCCAGTATTCTCGGATATCTACTTGCGTGCTGGGACCATCTCTCTGACGCACTCAGGTTTCTAACGGCTGTTAGTGCATAGGTCACTGTTTCCAGATCCTTAGAGAAAAGAAGCTCACTCAGTCCCTTTATTGCATTCTCGTCAACTGTAACGACCGGAGCAACCTGCCCTAAAATACTAAAATTTCTTATTACAAGAACTGCTTGTCTCGCTATTTCTGGATCCGTGGAGACAAGATACTGACACACCTGTTTAATTAAAAACGGAGTCGCCCTAATCTGTTTACGCCCCTCCTCGGAATCGCTCAGCGCCGCAATGGAGCGCATTGCCTCTCTAACCGTCTCAACCTCTACACAAGAAAGCTGCTCATCTAGCCCACGCTCTCTCTCTTGTTGAGGAGGATTTTGAGTCAGAGAAATGTTTTTTTTGAAACTATTAATTGTGCTTCCTTTATCCCTTTATACTTTGTGCATTAGACTCAAGCCGAATAATAATCCAAGGCGGCCTTCACTTCTTTCATATCATGCCAGGTCAGCCACTTTGGGCTGCCCTTTTCTTTGCTTTGATTTCTTAGCAAAAACGATGGATGAAACAACGGCATCACATATAAAGGCTCTTCCATATAGGGCACAGGCAAGGTGTACCAATTCCCTCTCACTTTTGTGATAGGAATGGTTTCTTCGAGAATGGTTTTAAGAGAGGGCGAGCCTAATAATAGCAAAATTCTGGGCTGAACAAGCTGAATTTGCCGAATGAGGTAGGGCTTGCAGCTTTCGATTTCGGTGAGATGAGGGGCTCGATTTTGAGGGGGGCGACATTTGACGGTATTGGCAATGTAGACTTGTTTTTCGCGATTAATACCGACCGATTCGAGAATTTTAGTGAGGAGTTGGCCTGATTTTCCAACAAAGGGTTTACCTTGGAGGTCTTCTTGTTCGCCAGGGCCTTCGCCTATGATCATGAGTTTGGACGGAATGGGTCCGTGGCCGACGACGACGTTGGTGCGGCCTTCACAGAGTTGGCATTTGTCACAGGTTTTGCATGTGGTACTGAGTTCTTCGTAGGTGAGGTGATCGTAGGGGGTTTTTTGAAAAATATCGATCATGTGGGGGCTCCTTATTGGCAAAGTAGGCTTAGGTCTAGGGCTTTGGGTGAGTGGGTGAGGCTTCCGACGGAAATGCGGTCGATGGGAAAGTGTGCGTAGGTGTGGATGTTTTGAAGGGTGACATTGCCTGAAATTTCGATTAAAGCGTTAAAGTTTCTTTCTTTACAAATAGCGACGCCAGGCTCTATGTTTTCTGGCGAAAAATTATCGAACATAATGATATCAGCAAGGGATAAATCGAGGGTTTTGAGTTGATCGAGGGTTTCGATTTCTATCTCAATTTTTTTGTCGGGATATTTTGCTTTAAATTGGGACATGAGGGTATGAAGCTGAGAAAGCTTACCTGCTTTTTCGATTTCAGTGAGGTGGTTTTCTTTTAATAGAACCATGTCAGAGAGACAGAAACGATGGTTGTGTCCGCCCCCTGCAACAACCGCTTTTCGTTCGAGTTCTCGAAAGAGTGGGGTGGTTTTTCGGGTGTCTAGAACAGCAATTTTGGGGTTGTTTAAGGCAGTTACAAAGGCGTGTGTGGTGGTGGCGATGCCAGAAAGTCGTTGGATAAAATTGAGCATGACTCTTTCAGCGAGCAGCATGGTTTTGAGGGGGGCTTTGAGTTGGCAAATAAGGTCAGAGGCAGAAACCTTGTCTGCGTTTTTTTTGTAAAAATGGCAGGCCTGAGGGAAACCTAAACGGTCGAAAAGAGTTGTCATGACTTCTTCCCCATAAAAAATGCCGGGTTCTTTGGCGATTAAAAGGGCTTCTGAAAGGCTGTTGTGAGGCAAGAAAAAGTCGGTTGTGAGGTCGTCTTGGGGACAGTCCTCTTTCAAAGCAAGGCTTAGCAGGGTTTCTAGAGAGGGCAGATTTTTATGCGTGTTATTGTTCATCGAATAAAAATAGCATAACCTAAATAGAAATTCACATCTATCCCAAATGGAAAATATCCCCCATGTCCATGCGGGGCATCTGTAAAGATGCTGAGTCTTAGGCCAAAATTATTAGGTAAGACCATTAGAGCCCAATGAGAGTCTCTGACCTTATCTAAATATCTAGATAAAACATCTACGCCAGTAAATGCCTCAGAATAGGATGATGCTGTTCCTATTCCTCCTAAAATACCATATTCAAGGGTTGCTCGAGTATCTTTGGAATCTTCTATAAGGGTGTGAGCCGAGATACCTAAATAGTTTTTTGTTTCAGAAGCCACTTGTTTATTTCCAAAAATAAACCCAAGCTTTGGAACCCGTCTTCAAGGACGAAGTGCAATATGAGGGTTTGAAAAACCCGATACAGGCTATCGGGAACTGAAATGAAGTAATCGGTCCAGAACGGCGAAGCCGCCCCTGAAAGGGGTCGAAGATTCTGGACGGATGACGGAATGGAAGTTAAGGAGATATAAAGGGTTAGAACACTTTCTGGTATTGTGTGTTTCAGCAAAAAAAAACAAACACCAAAGAAAGGTCTAACCCCATGACAAAAGATACCTCAAAGAAGACACTTACGTACAGCCATTTAACGCTTGAAGAGCGTGAATCGATCGCTCTTGGCTTAGCTTCAGGACTTTCCAAGAGCGCCATAGCCAAGTCTCTCCAGCGAAGCTTGAGCACCATTACACGAGAATGCTCTCGCAATCAGCCTCAAACCAATAAAGTTCAGTATAGAGCTCATCCTGCGCACATGAGGA
>JAHFDB010000010.1 GCA_023249195.1 bacterium
CTTTTTTATTTTTTTTGCCATTTTTGTAGATGCCGTTTGCGGGTGTAGTGGGTTTTTTATTCTGCATATAAAAGAGTGATTCAGCCCATTTTTTTTACAGAATTCCCCCTGCGTGTTATATATGTCTGGATCAATTGAGGCTGTAAATATATCGGCTCTAAGCTTGTATTTTTTTATCATGTCTATAAATATATACATTTAGCTTTATAGTGTCAATAGAAATACAATGGAAATACAAATAAAATACAATGGTATATGCTTTCGAATTTGATGCGGTTATATCTAGATAGGAGGGGTTGGGCAGTTTATTATCTTCATAGATTGAGCATTGAACGAGATCCAAAAAGAGAAGGGGTTTCTACAACACAGATAAACAAAATATTGAAAAATAAGGTAAAAGATCCATCGCCCACTCTATTGAGAAAATTGTCTGATATCCTTGAAATCCCGTGGATTGATGTTCTTTTGGCCGCAGGGTATATAAAAAAAGAGGATCTTGTTATTACAAACAAAGAGGAGATTGACCCAGAGATAGGAGCCGTAATAATTCAAATACAGCGCCTTGATTCCGATAAGAAAAAGATAATTATCAATACAATAAAAACGCTTTTGAAAGGGCTGCAATGAAAAAAATCACAACCTTAAGCTTATGTGTTTTTTTGCTTTTCGGAAAATTATTTGCTCTTGATATTCCGACAAAAGACTCCACGTTAAGCCCTCCAAATTATGGGAATTTAACAGTTAGGAATTACACAAAAATTGGCCAGTTTGATTCTTTAGGAAATACAGTTGAAGTCAAACTACAAGAAGAATGCTCTCCAGAAGGAAATTCTTATCAAATTTTGTTTTATTGCTGGACAGATGATTATAAATTTGAAACAGGTTCTATATGTTTAGAAGAAGGAAAGGCTTTTTTAACCGAATATTCAAAAATAAGAGATATCTTGCAGTCAGCAATAACAAAAAAACAAGAAATTAGAATATCAAATTACAAAATATCAGAAAGCTTCTCTATCAATACAAGTACGAAATTTGGTATTTGCCATTTAACTATCTATTGCGGATATAGTCCAATAATACTATCTTTCCCAAATATTGTTTATGTCAATAAAAAATACATACCGGATAAAAGATCAGGGATTTATTTTCTTGATTTGCTAGCAGAAAACATAAAAAAAGCTGCTCGAATGATTGAAATAGACGATAAAAAATTTAGTCAGGGCATAGAATAAACAATGTCTAATCGATGCGCCATATACTGCCGATACTCTGCCTCAAAACAGGATCACGGATACTCACTAGAGGCACAACGGGACTCATGTATTGAATATGCTCAGAAGCAGGGATGGGAGGTACTCCGGTTATTCGAAGACAAAGCGGTCACCGGAACAAATGACCAGAGAAAAGCGTTCCAAGAAATGCTCGAATTGGCCACAATTGAGAAAAAATCGCCATTCGAGATCCTTTTGGTCCACAATACAAACCGATTCGCTCGCAACCGATTGGATTCCGTCGTAAATAAGCAGCTCCTCAAAAAACACGGCGTGCGGGTCGTTTCTGTTATGCAGCCATATCTAAGCAACGGCTCCCCAGAGGATGTCATCCTGGAGGGGTTTTTTGAGGCCCTGGATGAGTATTACTCAAAGAATCTTGCTCGTGAAACACTAAAGGGCATGAGAAAGCACATTCAAAATGGATACTGGAAAGGAGGAATCCCTCCTCTTGGGTATATGTTGAATCGTGGTATTTTCGAAGGAAAGCAACGCTCAAAACTCATCCCAAACCCGTCCGAAGAGGTCGCAATCATCAAGATGTTCAAACTGTATTCAAAAGGGTTTGGGTATAAATCCATAGTTAATCAGCTTTTTTCTGCTGGTATTAAAGGGCGTTTAGGCTCCAATTTCTCAATCACTCAGGTGCAAAAGATCATCAAAAACGAGAACTATATTGGGATTGCCAATTTTGGACATGGGGATCAGGCTGTTCGTGTAGAAAATGCGCACCCGCCCCTAATCGATGACGCCCTATTTGAAAAGTGCAATTCAATGCTCAAAAAGAAAGATTTTGTGCGTCCAAAATACAACAACAGCTATCTGCTATCTGGAATTCTATACTGCGAATGTGGGGCCCACATGGTTGGGCACTCTGCAAAATCAGGCAAGTATTTTTATTATGTTTGCAACGACCGGATAAAAAAGGCTTCATGTAATTTAAAGAAAATCCCGAGAGATAAGTTGGAATCTGTGGTGATAAATGAGATTAGAAACGCCCTCATAACAAAGGAAAATGTCAAAAAAATCTTGAAAGAGATTGTCTCAGAAATGAAGGAGAACCGTAGTGGAAAGAACAAAGAATTGCTACAAATAGACTCCGAATTAGAGGACTCTAAACGCCGGATCGGACGTCTTTTGTCTCGATTAGAGGAATCCGACACCCTCCATATCGATGACATTGGCCCTAGAATCAGAGAACTTCGGGAGAAGGTATACACACTAACCAATAAGCGCATTGAAATAGAATCTGTTCTTAGAACGACAGTTATCCCTAAAAAACTGACAATGGAAGAATCGATTGAGTCCATGCTCGAAATGGTCAAAGAAGTTATCGAAATGAAATCGTGGAATAAACAGGTGGTTCAAGATATAATTCAGAGCATTAGGATCGAGGGCGACTTTGCAAAAATTGAGTACAAAATGCCAAGCATTTCTGGTACGCATAGCGAGAATTTTGGTAGCCCCACGGGGAATCGAACCCCGGCTGCAAGCTTGAAAAGCTCGTGTCCTAACCACTAGACGATGGGGCCATAGAGAAGAAATCACAATGGCAACGGGATCGAAATAGTATCATAATTTGCAGGTGCAGATCAACCTGTATTATTTCTATCCCAAACTTGTCATTTTTACCCTTTTTAAGATACAGTTGTGTGTATGAATTCTATACCTCATTTTCAGTTGGATCGAAAAACAAAAATCATTGCAACATTGGGCCCTGCGTCCAACAATAAAATCACCTTGCTGGCTATGTTTAAAGCCGGCGTCGATGTCATTCGCTTAAATGCTTCTCACGAGGCCCATCCTGATGTTATTAAGGCTCAGGTCAAACTCATCCGACAAGCAGCCAAGGCAGCAGGAAAGTCGGTCGGTATTTTTCTGGATTTACAGGGTCCAAAAATTCGAACGGGACTTTTTAAAGAGAAAAAAATTGAGCTCAAAACCGGAGCCACTTTTGTCCTAACTTCTGAGGATATTCTAGGTACAGCTGAACGCGCCTCTGTTACTTATGCCGGATTTGCACAGGATGTGCAGGTAGGCCAACCTTTGTATATTGACGATGGGAAGGTTCAATTACATATCACCGCGATCAAAGGCCATAATGTGAGCTGTGTCGTCAAAAGAGGAGGGACTGTCTCTAACCATAAAGGCATTAACCTTCCGCTGACCCGCATTCGCATGTCGGCCTTAACCGATAAAGACCGTGAAGATGTCCAATTGGCCATTGATAACAAGCTAGACTACATTGCCCTCTCTTTTGTTTCTTCGGCCTCTGATGTCGAAGAATTAAGAAGCTATATCGGTGAATTGGGAAGCACAGACATTAAGATCATTTCAAAAATAGAACGTCAATTTGCTATTGATCATATTATTCCGATCATTGAAGCCTCGGATGCTGTCATGGTTGCTCGAGGTGATTTAGGCGTTGAAATTGGGGTTGAAAACGTCCCTAAAACACAAAAAATGATCATTCGAGAATCCAACCGAAGAATCAAGCCCGTCATTGTGGCTACTCAAATGCTCGAAAGTATGATTCAAGCTGAAACAGCAACTCGAGCCGAAGTCTCTGATGTTGCAAATGCTGTTTACGATGGATGTGATGCGGTAATGCTTTCTGGTGAAACGGCTATGGGCATTGATCCTCCGAATGTGATTAAAACAATGACCACCATTTGCTTAGCCTCAGATCGGCACATGATGGATATTAAACGGGAAGACACACCTGAAAAAAATGTTTTTGCTCAGCACACTACCGCCACTTCTTTTTGTAAGGCTGCAGACCAGATTGCCGAGGAAAATCATGCAAAAATTATTATGGCATTTACGAGTTCTGGAAACACGCCCCTTATTGCCTCAAAACTAAATCCCGCCATGCCCATTATTGCCCCTACAGACGAAGAGGCTATTTGTTGCAGAATGTCTCTTTATCGAGGCGTGATGCCCATTTTAATGCCCAAGAAATTTCGAGACATCCATCGTTGGAACGACATGATTCATTTGGCTATTAAAAATGCAAAGTCATTGGGCATTGTTGATCACGGAGACCATGTTGTGGTCACTGCAGGCGTTCCCATTGGGCAGTCTAACGGTATCAATTCTATTCGCATAGTCAATGTGAGTTAAAAAGGAGTTTCAATGTCACCCAAACGGATTTACAACTTTAGTGCAGGTCCTGGTGTTTTACCTGAATCTGTTCTTGTTCAAGCTCAAGAAGATATGGTGAATTACAAGGGAATTGGCCTTTCTGTGATGGAAATGAGTCATCGGTCCAAACCTTTTGAGGCTATTCTTTCGCAGGCAGAGAGTGCTTTGCGCAGATTAATGGGCATTCCTGACAATTATACGGTTTTATTTTTACAAGGTGGGGCAAGTTTGCAATTTTCTATGGTACCTATGAACTTATACCTTGAGAATAAACCCATCGATATCGTTCATACAGGGGTTTGGTCGGCCAAGGCTATAGATGAACTTAAAAAAGTGGCGCCCTATACAGTGGTTGCTTCAAGTGAAAAAGAGAAATTTACGCATATCCCAACCGTTGAGGCCTCTGCGTTAAATCCAGACGCCTCCTATGTCCATATCACCTCTAATAACACCATTTATGGAACTCAGTGGAGCTCTCAATTTCTCAATACTGGAGAGGTTCCCTTAGTTGCAGACATGTCTTCCGATATTTTGTCTAGAAAAATTGATATCTCTCAATTTGGACTCATCTACGCAGGTGCTCAGAAAAACATGGGTCCTGCAGGCGTAACCGTTGTTATTATTCGAAAAGACCTGCTCGAAAGAACGCCCTCTCATTTACCCACCATGTTGCAATATAAGGTTCAAGCGAAGAATGTGTCACTTTACAACACCCCCCCTACCTACAGCATCTATATTCTAGGGCTTGTTTTACAATGGCTTGAGGCTCTGGGTGGCATTGATGCTATCGAGGCCCACAATGAACTAAAAGCAGCTTTACTCTATGAAGCAATCGAATCCAGTGCTTTTTATTATTGCCCCAACGTCAAAGCTTGTCGCTCTAAAATGAATGTGGTGTTTCGTATTCATGGCAATCAAGAAGATCTTGAAACTCAATTTGTGAGCGAAGCTTCTCAGCAGGGTTTATGTGAGCTTAAGGGACATCGGTCGGTAGGCGGATTAAGAGCCTCACTCTATAATGCACAGAGCATTGAGAGCGTGAAGGCGTTGGTCGCTTTTATGAAAGAATTTGAACGCAAACACTGAATTGACGAATAGAGCGTGAGTGAATATACTTTCTTCCAGATTTATTTTAGGAGGCTTAACAAATGGCACAATTGTGGATTAATGAGACAGAAGTAGAGATTGAAGATGGATCAAAAATTGTTGATGCAATCGAAGAAGCAGGGGTTCCTATTGGATGTAGCAATGGTGTCTGTGGTACTTGTGAGATTCAAGTCACTGAAGGCATGGAAAATCTTTCTGAATTAAACGATGAAGAAAAAGACCTTGGAATGGAAGGCAATAAACGTTTAGGTTGCCAATGTGACATCAAGTCTGGCACCGTAAAGATCACCTTTTAAGCGATGATTAAGCGTGCTGTCGGAATAGTCTGTTTATTTTCATGCCTGTTGTCTGTTCCGACAGTAGCAAAATCGGTTTCCGATTTTAGTTTAAATACACTCAACAAAGGTTCCTTTTCTTTGAAGGATTATAAAGGCAAGGTTCTGGTAGTTAATTTCTTTGCTACGTGGTGTCCTCCTTGCAATGCTGAAATCCCCCATTTTGTTTCTCTCCAAAAGCAATATGGTACAAAAGGGTTGGTCATTTTAGGGGTTTCTGAAGACGATGAACCTGCCCCGTTAAGTCCCTTCATTTCAAAGTTTCACATTCAATATCCTGTTGGAATGGCTACTCCAACAATGGCTAAAGTTTTTGGACGGTTTTCTAGTATTCCCACCACTTTTATTATAGACAAGACAGGACACATCACAGAAACAGTAAAGGGCTATGCCTCAAAAGAAGAGTGGGAAGCAAAAATAAAGCCCCTTCTATAATCTTCTAATGGGTATTCCCATCGCCTTTTCTCAAGCTGTTTTCTTTATTGGTTTTCTTACCTCTCAACCGGAACTTATTACCCGCGCACACTCTGATTTAGTGAACATTTTTGGCCCGATTTCTGAAACAACCCTGCCGATAGCATTTGACCACTCGTCCTATTACCAAGAGGAAATGGGCGCACCTCTTTATAAGCATTGGGTCTTTTTTTCAAACCTGCAGTCTCCGAACACTATTTCTAGCACAAAACTTGAAACCAATCGCATTGAATGCCTATATTCAAACGAGTCAGGGCGCAAAATCAACCTTGACCCTGGGTTTCTAACCCCCCATAATGTTGTGCTTCTGAGCACAAAAAACTATGCCCATCGCATTCCCTTGCAGAATGGAATCTATGCAGAACTTGAACTCATCTATACACAAGGACATTATCAAAAATTGCCTTGGACCTATCCTGATTATCTTCTTTCTACTCTTCAAAATAGCTTCCAAAAAAATCGATTAAACCATTGAATTCGTATGCTATACTGACCTCACATGCACCTTATTTCTCTAGGACCTGAAACACTTGGACGTCGCCCTCATATTATTGGCAGTCTGACTCACACTATTTCAAAAGACATGTGCGATAGACTCTATGCCTCTGGGATTCGTTTTTTAGAGATTAGGGCCGATCTTTTTCCCGATGATTTTGACTCGGTGTTAACCTTTTCAAAATGGCTTCAAGAGGATGGTCGTTTTGGCCTTTTGGGAACGCTAAGAGAAACCCCTGACAACAAAAGTCATAGAACATCGCTATTTTCTTCCTGGATGCCCTATATAGATGCCATTGATATTGAAATTGACACGCCCATTCGATATCAACTCATGCGCCTTGCTACTCAAAATAACAAAAAATCCATACTTTCTTATCATCATTATGAAAAAACCCCCTCTAACGATGAGTTAGCCTCATTTGTCGAGATCTACCGACATACAGAACCTGATATTCTTAAAATTGCTGTTCACGCAACCTGCCGTGACGACAGTGCAAGATTCATGCGATGGATTTATTCGCAAAATGATGTAAACCTGATTGGAATTTCAATGGGGCCACATGGGGCCTTAACGCGGATATGTGCGCCTCTGTTTGGATCGATGATGTCCTATGGCTATGTTCAAAACTCCGTTGCCCCAGGGCAGCTGAGCGTTTTTGATCTGTCCGAGGCTTTTCAGAAATATTATCCTGACTTCACCCGCCCATGACGCAATGGAGGCACTGGCGATATTTAGGTGCACTTGCGTGGCTTATCCTTATCACTTTATTTATTGCGGCACTTTATACAGATATTACCCCTAAAAAAGTGCTGTTGGAAGATAAAACAATTGAAATTAAGAATTCTGTCATTGCGGGATATCGCTATGGGAAAGTAAGTTGGAAAGTGTATTGTGATTATATTTGGGCAGGGAAAAACAAAACCCTTTTTTATGCAAAAAAAGTAAACTCTGGCTTGGTTAATGACGCATCCGGAGAGCGTGTAATGGATTCGATTCATTCTGAGGATATTCGTATCAACACTCAATACCCTTCCTTTGACGCACGTGCCCATGTAAGCGCTCGATTTTATCAACGCGGATCTCAGCGCAGCATGATTCAGGTTTTTGCAGATAGATTTTTGTATTTTCAAGAAACAAGCTTTGGACTTCTTGAAGGACATGTGTCCTTAAAACGAGGCCCTTATACACTTTTCTCTCACGATAAGGTCACCTTAGATTCCGAAAGAAACACCGCTACATTTGAAAAGGGCTTCCACTTAATCTCTCCGCACTATGATGTCACTGGAGATCGCATGGTAATCGATATTGACACCCGCATTTCCGAGCTCAATGGAAAAATTCATATATCCCGAAAAGGGGATACTATTCCCCTGAATTCTTCTCTTGATATCCGAGAAAAAACACTTCGGCAACTTCCAAGCAGCATCACCTGTGATTTTATTCGAGAAACAGACATTGAAGGCAACCACTCACTTGAGCTTCATGGGCATATTTTAGCCTGGCAAACCGATAAACGCATTGCTGGAGACGACGGTTTTTATAGTGAGAAAGAAGGCCTTTTTCAAATCGAAAGACATGTTCAGTTTCATGCAAAAACCTTAGGATGGGTACTGGACCCCATTCGAAAAAAAAATCTTAAAAATAAAGACATTTTAAAGGCCCTTGGCGAGCCGGTCTCCTTTACCTGTGAAACCTGTATGTTTGATTCAAAAAAAAGAAGCCTCCTCCTCAGTGGTAAAGTAGTCATCATTCAGCCCGATCTGGTTGTCACTTGTGAACGATTTTATTATGATGATACGCTTGAAATGGTTTCCTTAACGGGGCACGTTAGTCTGCAAAAAGGAATCCGCGATCGCTTTGAATGCGAGGCCTTGTACTTAGATTTAAAAAAAGAATCTTTTACTTCTAAAGAAGGGATACGTAGTTTGTTTTATTTAAAAAAAAACACCCATGAATAAATCACTTATAAGTTCAAAGTTCTTTATTGCCTTGTTGCTTTTCTTAGCGACCGTTCTCGTGTTTTTAGGAACCCTTAAAAATGGGTTTATTAACTGGGACGACAACGTCTATATTTATGACAATCCTTTAATTAAATCCCTCTCTTTTGACACCCTGTACAGAATGTTTAGCCAGACGCATGCGGGCTATTGGATTCCCTTAACATGGCTTTCTCTAGCGTTAGATTATGCTCTCTTTAGGATTCATCCCTGGGGATACCACCTCACGAATGTGTTACTGCATGGAATCAATGCTGTCTTATTGTTTATTTTGATAGTAAAAGCATTGCCCCTTTTTATCGATCCAAAAACTAAAACAGATCCCCTCTTTATTTTATTTTCCGCCATGATTTCAACTTTATTTTGGGCAATACATCCGATGCGGGTCGAATCTGTCGCCTGGGCCACTGAGAGAAAAGATGTCTTGGCTATGGGCTTTATTCTTGGCATGACCCTTACTTACTTACATTTTTTACAAACAAAGCGGATTTCTCTGTATTTTACTGCAGTCGGACTCTATTTATTGTCCCTTATGTCAAAACCTTTGGGTTTAACAGCGCCCTTTATCCTGCTTATTTTTGACCGTCAATATGGGCTAACGAGACGTCACTTTTTAACTAAGATTCCTTTTCTTATGATCGCTGGAATCAGTGCATTTTTGACCATTGAGGGAACCCCACTTACACTTTTAAACCATATCTCGTTGTGGCAACGAGCACTCAATGCCTTGCACAGTGTCATTTTTTATCTAGAAAAATCGCTTTGGCCTACAAACTTGGTAGGCCTCTATCCCTTTGAGCAACTTGTTTCTCTTCAGAACCCCTTATTCGTCCTTTCTTTAGCCCTTTTTACTGCACTCACCATACTTACACTCTGGCTTATGAAAAAGGGGCTCTCTGGACCACTGAAAGCCTTTGGGGCATATTTGCTTCTTCTGCTTCCTGCCATTGGTTTTATTCACGCGGGGCAACAAGCGGCTGCAGATCGGTTTACTTATCTGGCCATCCTTCCTTGGATTTTTGGAATTGCATTTTTGATTCATCTTTACCTAAAAAAAAGGAAACCTTTTCTTCCTCTACTCGGCCTAGTTTCTGTGCTTCTAATCGCTTTAAGCATCACAACGGTGGTTCAAATTCCCATTTGGAACAATACCCTTGTCTTTTGGGAATCTATTATCTCTGCCTTCCCCAATCGCAACCCAGTTGCCTACAACAACTATGGCCTTGAGCTTCAAAATCAAGGTTTTTTTGAAGAGGCTAAGAAGCAACATCTCGTTGCTATTGAGCTTGATCCAGAGTTTTCTCAAGCCTATTTAAACGTAGGACTTATTTTTCAGAGACATCAGCAATATGACGAGGCGCTGCCCTACTATCTTAAGGCCATTCAACTCAACCCGCATTTGCAAGAAGGCTATAATAATTTAGGCTTGCTGTCACAATTCAAAGGAAAAAAAGAAGAGGCCATTACCTATTTTAATCACGCTATTTCTTGCAACCCCTACTTTGTCTATGCCTACCTCAATTTAGGCTATCTTTACACAATGGACAACAACATCCCGTTGGCTAAATCTTACTATCAAAAGGCCTTATCTTTGGACCCAGATGTTCCAGAAATCCATTTTAATTTGGGGGTTATTTCCTACATAGAGGGTCATATTCAGGAGGCCATAAAGCATTATCAAAAAAGCATCGAACTTCGACCCCACTTTTATCAGGCCTATACGAACCTAGGCATGATCTATTCACAACAAGGTGCTTTTCAGGAAGCCGCAGACACCCTAAGAAAAGCCCTCGTGTCTAATCCTCAATTTATTCCTGCTCAGAACAATCTGAGAACTCTCTTACTGACACACCCCAATCTTTGATTTCAGATCTTCTATATAAAGCAAAATTCCCTCGCTAAAAGCCTTTTTAGGAATGACTTTCTTAGGTTCTGTGGAAGACTCTTTTAATTCTGGGAAAAATACCCATAAATCCTCCATCAAAATTGGCTTATTTTCCGCTTGTCTTTTTATAAAAAGATCATTAAGAATAACCAAGCGCACCTTAACAGAGAGCACCTGCTGAATCAGTTTGGAATCTAATTCTTGATAGACTTTTTTAAAATTCTTTTTTTGTATTGCCCGCGATACCGTAAGCATCAAAGTCTCTTCTTCAAAGGGCTTATTTAGATAATCAAATGCCTGGTTTTGAAAACAGGCCACAATATTACCCACATCTTCATAGGCCGTGAGCATCACTATCTCTAGCTGTGGCTTTATTTTTTTAAGTTCCAGGATAAGATCGGTTCCTTTGATATCGGGCAAACCGATATCCAGCAAAGCTATGTCAATATCAGGCTCTTCTTTAAGTACAGCCATGGCTTCGGCCCCAGAGCCTACCGTGATAACATCAAATTGACCTCTAAGAATTCTTTTAATGCCATCTCTCAGTTCGGTTTCATCTTCAACCACCAAAATTAAAGGAATCGTATTTTCAATCAAAGACATACCCGAATGTGCCACCAACTCGGAAGAAATCTCTTCCGCCTGAGATTTATCGAGTCCGTATGGGAATAATGCCAACACTTCCTCTTGAGAAAGTGGCTTACCTTCTTCCTTTCGTTTTTGTACAAGCTCTCGGGATAACTCTAACCTTTTTTGATGGTCATAGGTTTCATATAAAACTTTTTGAGAGAGTTCTTCAAATTTTTTGATAAAGTTAGCTCCTGACAAAAAATGATCGAGTGCTTGAATAAGCGTCTTAGTTGCAACGCCACCCGAAATAAAATGGCATGCCCCTTCTTTCATCGATTGAATAATGTCACGTGGTTGTTCATTTTCAGCTACAACAATCACTTCAGTAATCACACTAATTTCTCTTATTTTATGTAGAAAATCAGTCCCTTGCATATCTGGCAATGTCATATTCGAGAGAATCGCCTTTGTCTTAAAATAGATGTCCTGAAACAAAGACAAACATTCCTTTCCTGACTCAATTGAAATGACTTCATGTTTATCTTTGAAATGAGATTTTATATCTTCACAACAGGCTGTATTGTTTAAACCTACGAGTAAAATGAATGATGTTGCCATAAAAACCCCTTACTTATAAAACGATATTTTTTTCTTTGCTTGGATAGTCCTAAATTACCCATGTTTCTTTGATTTTAAACATAGACATTGATTACCACGCATTAGCGTGGTATAACTAGCGCTGTTGTTATAGCCCGGGGTTACCGGTCTTATTTTGAAATCAAGGGTGGTGGATGCAATGTCATTCCATATCGATCAATTATGTGAAAAATACAAAGGGAAGTATGTCCGAATTTATCTTAACAAATCTACATTCGTAGATGGCTTACTTGTAGGAAAATGGAAAGAAACCTTTATTCTCTTAGAAACAGAGCAAAGGGTTGTCCATATTCGTTATGTTCTCATGAGTGAGTCGCAATTTATTATTCCGATTAAGTCCTACTCGTTTGATACCCGTGAGACACTCTGTAAGCAGCTTTATTCCAACGTAAACTAACGGTTGGTATCAATCTGTTCTGTAAGCTTAAAGTGCAGTTTAGAAACATCCTGGAGGCTCTTTTTTCCATATCTTTCGACAAAGAGTTTGGCAGCCCTTAGCGTTTCTACAGAACACCCCTTTGGAAAACTCATTCCAAAGGCATTTTCTAGTTTTATTATCGCATTTACAAAGGCATCTCTTGCCAAGACACTGGCCGCGGCCACGGACAAATGGCTTTCGGCATGGGGTTTTTGATAAAGCGTGATTGTTTTTCCTTTTTTTAGAAGTGCATTCTGAACTAAATGGGTTTGCCCAAATTGGTCAGAAAGGGCATGTCCACACTCAACCTGATTAAGAACATTTTCTAGAACACGGGCATGTCCCCACGCCAAAATATGGTTCAGATTCGACATTTTCTCATAAATTTCGTTATAGCTTTGATTTGCAATAATCACCAAAGAATGAGCACAGATCTTTTTAATTTCAGGCGCAATTTCGCCAATATAGGCATCTGACAAAGTTTTACTATCCGCAACGCCCAAATTTCTTAGAGATTTACGTTGAGAAGTGTCGACACAAACGGCAGCTACTACGAGCGGACCAAAATAGTCGCCCTTGCCTGATTCATCGATCCCTATTAAAGACTCTAACCCTTCTAAATCTGTGTCATCTTGAGTGTGAGAACCGGTCATAGAAGGAAAAGGAATGAGCTTAGGGGGTGCTGTTTGGTAAGTCTCTAGGAGATTTTTAAGCTTTTCTGACAATTCTTCATCTTCAACCTGAGATAAATCAAGACGGAGGCCTTTTTTACCTTCATAGAGGCGCACTAGGCCATCTACCCCTTCTAAAAAAACCATAAATTGCAGACCGAACTGGATCTCTCTAAAAGGATTTACGCGAAAACCATTCTCACTTAACTTCTTTTTGGCCTTAGCGTAATAGTCATATTTATCGACAGGATTTTTTAGTGCAGGCATGAAATGGGTTCGATATCTGCCATTGTTCTCAAACCGGGGTTCGCATTTAATACAATAGGAATTGCATTCACAATAAGATCACAGGTTGCCAAATCTCCGTGGAGGCCTCCCTTTATTTCCACTTCCATATTGGGGGTTCCTGAAATTAGAATTCTATCGCGCGGATTGGGTTCTCCGATTGTGGCTCTGAAAAAAAGGCGTATCACTTCTTTATTATTCACATATCCCAAACCTATTTGGTTAACACCGAGAATATCTCCGTTACCAATAAATAAATCTCCAGAAAAAACTTGTTTTGTTGCAAGAACAGGTTCAATCGTATCTTCAGTTCTCTCTAAGACCCAGCCCAGCTTTGAAGCTATCAAGTCCATTGATTCTACTAAACCCACATGACGCAAGGCCCCGTTGCTTACCTTTTCAAAAAACTTCTCTCTGCTTAATCCCATACCAATTTTGGTTTGAAAAGGACGGCGACGAAATTGGGCATCTTGAATACGTTCTACTTGGATTTTTTCAACCTCTTTGCAAACACCCGTCATAATCATGGGAAAAAAGTCCATCAAAAAGCCTGGGTTAACCCCTGTCGCCAAAACAGAAACCCCATGTTCCTTGGCACAGTCATCAATTTCTTTGGCTATTTTGGGGTTTGTCTTCCAAGGAAAAGTGAGTTCCTCACAGGTAGAAACAATATTGATTTTATGTGTCAGTAATTCAAGTAGCGTGGGTTTTATTTTTTCAAGAGAAGATGTTGTAGCAACAACCGCTATTTGTGGTTTTTTTGTAGTTAAAATTGAAGCAAAATTCTCAGAAACAGAAACTTTTAATTTATCTAGACCTAAGAGCAACCCAAGATCTTTCCCTTTCTTTTCATGGTCATCATCAACAGCCCCTATTAAATGAAATCTATCCTTAGAGAGAATTATTTTTGAGATTTGGCTGCCGATGGCTCCCAAACCAACCTGAAGGACATTAATTCTGGACATCCGGATCACGATGCATCATCACCAATACAGGTGCAGCAATAAAAATAGACGAGTAGGTTCCCACAATAATCCCGACAAAAAGAATGAGACAGAATGACTTAATGGTAATTCCTCCCAATACAAATAAAGTGGTGACCACAATCAATGTGGTTAAGCTGGTATTCAAGGTGCGCCCTAGCGTCTGCACAATAGATTCATTCGTCAATGTAATCATAGAGACACCCGTTTTGAGTTTTTGGAAATTCTCTCGAATACGGTCAAAAATAACAACCGTATCATTTATGGAGTATCCTAGAATAGTCAAAATGGCTGCAACAAATTCAACATTTACCTCCATATTAAACAGGGAAGCAATACTTAGAATAACCAAAGCATCGTGCAGGGTTGCCACTAAAACACCTACTCCGTATGAAATATCAAACCTAAATGTGATATAAATAAGCAATAAAAATGTTACCAAAAGAACAATCCATACAGACCGTGTTTGCAATTCAGCCCCAATAGTGGGGCCAATATAATCAATTTCAAGCACCTCAAAATTACCCATTTTTTCTTTAAATCCTTGCTGAACAGAAGCTATTTTTGCCGAATCAATATGCAGTGTTTTAATTAAAACTTCTCCATCTTGAGACATTTGAATAGAGCTGTTTTCGAGTCCGTACCCAGAAAGAACCGTTCTTACAGAGTGAATAAAAGAGGCCGAGGCCTGGGAAAAATCCTGGTTCGGATTGGCTTTTAGAGCTTGGTTAAAAGAATCAAATTTTAGGATGAGGGTACTTCCACCCATAAAGTCAATTCCAAAATTCAATATGGGTTTAGACTGTATACCTCTGAGCCCCATCATGACAAAACCCAGCAAGATAATAAGACTTGAGCAGGTAAACCATAAATTTTTCTTTTCGATTAGTTTATATGTTTTCATTTTTTCTCACAGTGAATAATCGACTTTGAAAGAACTGAGATCTAGAAGCTAGATCCATCAAAAGGCGGGTTGCAAAAACAGAAGTAAACATACTCACAGCCACACCAATGCTCAAGGTAACCGCAAAACCTTTTATCGTGCCTGTCCCCATAAAAAACAATACGCCCGCAGCCACTAACATCGCAATATTGGCATCGAATACGGTCATAAAAGCTCTGCTATACCCTTGATCAATTGCTTTTATTAAAGGGTTCCCGGCCCTGACTTCTTCTTTGATTCTTTCAAAGATAATAATATTGGCATCCACTGCCATTCCAATAGAAAGAATAAAGCCCGCAATTCCTGTCATCGTGAGGGTTGCGTGGCATAGTTTTAAAACCGAAATAGACAGAAGCACATACAGAACCATTCCCAAGCATGCTAAAAACCCCGCGCTTCGATAAAGGAATAACAAGAAACAACAGACCAATACAAAGCCAACAACACCCGCAACCTTGCTTTTGTCGACAGAATCTTTGCCCAATGTGGGACCTACGATTGTTTTAGAGACCATTTTAACTGGCACTGGCAGGGCACCCGCCTTAAGCTTAATCACCAGATCGTGCATGTCTTGAGGCGTAAAATGCCCTGAAATTTGGGCACGTCCACCGGAAATAGGTTCGTTGATATTGGGTGCAGAAATAATATGATTATCGAGAATAATCGCCAAAGGTCTATTCACCCATCGAGAGGTGACCTCGTGAAATTTCTTTGCACCTTCGAAGGTGAACTCAATGTTAACGATAGGGCGACTGTATTGATCGGTACCCGGAGAAGCCGATCTCAAATCAGAGCCCGTCAGAACATGTTTCTTAAGAAAAATAGGACGTTGTCCTGTTACTTTTCCATTGGCATCATACTCATAAACGGTGTCTAATTTAGCATCATCCCCCGCCAACAGCGCAAGTTTTTCTGGAGAAAGCTCGGCTACTCCTGGAGGGGCCCACTCTGCTTCGATAAATTCTAAAAGGGCTGTATCTCCGATTAACTTAATGGCCCGCTCAGGATCTTTGACCCCTGGCAATTCTACAACAATTTGTTTTTGCCCTTTTAAGCTAATAATGGGTTCACTAACACCTAGGCTATCGACCCTATTTCGAATCACTTCCATGGTGCCTAAGAGAGAGTCTTTGTCCATTTTAGCGATTTGGGTTTCCTCCGCCTCAAGAACAATACGGGTACCGCCTTGAAGGTCTAATCCCAAATTAATAGGAAATTTTAGACAGATAGCACCTGCAAGCCCAACAACGAGCAAAACTCCCACCACTTTTATTTTTTCTACGGTTATGTTCATTTTTCTTACCTACTATATCAACTTCCTACTAAATTTGTCTATTGTGGGTTATCGTGTTGTTTCAGATGTGGAAAAAAGATCACATCACGAATCGAGGGCGAGTCCGTCAGAAGCATCACTACCCTGTCTATTCCGATGCCCAGACCACCGGTAGGAGGCATGCCATATTTCAGGGCATGCACAAAATCTTCATCCATTTGGTGGGCTTCGGTATCGCCTGCTTCGCGGGCTTTGACTTGGTCTAGAAAACGTTCATACTGGTCGATCGGGTCGTTGAGTTCTGAAAAGGCATTGGCAATTTCCATAGCAGAAACAATGAGTTCAAATCTCTCCACTAAGCGATCATCGTCACGTTTTCTTTTTGCAAGTGGAGAAGTTTCCCAAGGATAATCCACAATAAAAGTAGGTTGAATGAGATTATGCTCGACTGTTTTGTCATAGATATATTGAATCACATGCCCTCTGAGCGGCTTATGAGACACATCCAGTCCTAAATTTTGGGCTTTTTCACGAAGAACCTCTACTGGGGCATCCATATCTACCTGGGCATAGTGCATAAGGGCGTCTTTGAGCGTAAGTCTTTTGAAAGGGGCTTTAAAATTGAGTTCAACGCCTTGATAAGTGAGGGTGTATCCTCCGGTTAAAGTGAAAACCAATTGGGACAGAAGGGACTCGGTTAATGCCATGACGTCTGTGTAATCTGCATACGCCTGGTATAATTCCAGCAAAGTATATTCGGGGTTGTGTTTAAAGGAGACGCCTTCGTTTCTGAAAACGCGGCCAATTTCAAAGATCTTTTCAAAACCACCTACAACGAGACGTTTCAAATGAAGTTCTAGGGCAATTCTTAAATAGAGTGTTTGATCTAGGGTATTATGGTGGGTCATAAAAGGCCTGGCTGCAGCACCCCCATAAATAGCATGCAAGACGGGTGTTTCAACCTCCATAAAGCCTTTTTGATTCAGAAATTCACGTATTTTAAAGACAACCTCTGAACGGGTTTTAAAAGTTTTTCGCACCTCTTCATTGGCGATTAAGTCGACATAGCGTTGTCGATAGCGCAATTCTTTGTCTTGGAGTCCGTGAAATTTTTCCGGTAAAGGGTGCAGTGACTTTGTGAGCATCGTAAAGGTTTCAACACGAAGAGAAAGCTCGCCCTTGTGGGATTTAAAAGGCTTTCCTGTGATGCCGATAATGTCTCCAATATCTAAGTGTAACAGTGTGTTGTAAGCCGTTTCTCCTAGTATGTTGATATTGGCATAGTATTGAAGGGTACCTGATTCATCCATGATGTTCCCAAAGGTGGCTTTTCCATGGCCTCTTTTTGCCACAATGCGCCCCGCACAAGAAAGGGTAGTTTCAACAACATCCTCGGCGGTCAGTGACTGATACCTGCTGATCACCTCTCCAAGAGGATTGGCTTTGTCATAGGTATGGGCAAAAGGTGAAATTCCCTGCGCCCTTAGGGCCTGTAATTTTTCTACTCTGACAGATTCTTCTGGATGAACATCACTCATGATACATTACCTAACCTTTCCCATCATATCAAAAATTGGCAAGTAAATAGCCAATGCTATAAACAAAACGATAATACCTAGACAAACCGTTAAAATAGGGTCTAACCGTGAGGCTAAGCGCTTCATAGAAAACGTAATCTCTCGGTCTACAAACTGACTTAAGCGCGACAAAGTTGCGCCTAGATCCCCGGATTTTTCTCCCATAGTCAAGGAATAAGAGATCATCGGAGGAATCATTTTTTTTGCTTCAATAAGGGGGCCTGACAAGGGCAATCCTTTTGAAATATCTCGGCGCATTTCTACAATAATATCACTTAGTGGCAAGAAATGGGTCCCCTCTTCTATCACTTTGAGGGCTTCCAATATGGGAACTCCGTTGTTGAGAAGTATTTCAAACCCTTTTAAAAACCTTAGCAAGAGGGTCTCTTGAATCACTTTTCCTATAAGGGGAATTGAAATAAACTGACGTTGAATAGTGCGTTTTCCGGAAGGGGTTCTGTAATAAATAACCCCCGCCATTGTTGTCACACTGAGTACCAAAGCAATTGCCCATTTAAAATGAAAAAAAAGATCGGACATCACAAATAAGAGTTTGGTTAAAATAGGAAGTGATGATTTAGATTGGATAAATACTTTTTTAAAGGTCGGAGCCACAAACGATAAAATGACACTCATCAGAATCATTCCCACTGTAAAGACAATCGCAGGATACATAAAAATTCCAATAAGTTCTTTTTTGAGATTTTGAATCCGTTCAAGATATTGTCCAATATAATCGAGGGTATTTCCCAAGTCACCGGAAGCCTCTCCCCCTTTAATGAGCATCGGGTAAAACGGAGGAAAAATATCGGTGTGTTTTTGAAATGCCATCGATAACAATTGGCCACTCTCAATATCTGTCATAATATCTGCGAGCCTTTTTTTCAAAAGCTTGCTATCTACCTGTTTTGAAAGAAGTGTCAGTGCATCTTTGACCGTTAAGCCTGATTTAATACAGCTGGCAAACAACTGTGAAAATGCCACAATATCTTCTGATTTGACTTGTTTTTCACTGAAAAGAAATTCAAGGAAAGAAACCTTATCTGATTTTAGAGAGAGAACTGTAATTTTTCGTTTTTTGAGATAGCTCTTGGCATGGGTTGCGCTTAATGCTTTTACTTTTCCTGTAGCAACATGTCCGGGTCTTATTTGGTAGGTGTAAACAAAGGTATTCATTCGCTTAGATATCTAAAACCCGTGCAATTTCATCAACCGTAGTAATGCCCGCTAGAATTTTATGAATGCCATCTTCTAACATCGGTACCATACCTGCCCGCAAGGCCGCCGCATTGATTTTTTCTGCGCCTGACTTTTCTACCACTAAATTGCGAATTTCTTCGTTCGGCGTCATGACTTCAAAAATACCAATTCTGCCTTTATATCCGGTGTCGTCACAAAATTTACACCCCTCTCCTTTGTAGAGAGTCATTCCTTTGGGTGCCAACTTTTTAATTTCTTCAATGAGTTCTACCTGTTTAAATCCTGTATAATGACTTAAAGTTGTTGGTTTTTTACAGTTGGTACAAATGGTTCTAACCAATCTTTGTCCGACAATACCAATCACCGCACTATTAAGTAAGAAAGGGGCAATTCCCATCTCTACCAACCGGGTAATGGTACCTGCCGCATTTCGAGTGTGTAAGGTTGTAAACACCAAGTGACCCGTTAAGGCGGCTTGTACTGCCGTAGAGGCTGTTTCGTAGTCTCGAACTTCTCCAACCATGATCACATCAGGGTCTTGTCTGACGATCGCTACCAGTCCAGCAGAGAAATCCATGCCGATTTTAGCGTTTACAGGAATTTGGTTAATTCCATCCAAATTATACTCAACAGGATCTTCAATAGTGATAATATTTTTATCGGCGGTATTGATTTTACTGAGTCCAGAATAAAGGGTGGATGTCTTTCCAGAACCTGTTGGACCACATACAATTAACATCCCAGATGTGCATGAAATTAAACTTAATATTTTTTTGTATTCATGGTCAGCAAACCCTAGTTTTTCCAAAGAAACAAAGGCTCCGGACTTATCCAACACTCTGAGCACCATTTTCTCGCCTGAAATAGTACGAACTGTCGATACGCGAAAATCAATATCTTTTTCTTTATAGTGAAAAGTGATGCGCCCATCTTGGGGCTTACGGGTCTCGGTAATGTCCAGATTGGCCAAGATTTTAAGTCTCGACACAATCGCTGCCTCTAGTTTTTTAGGAGGTGACATCACATCTCGCAAAAGACCATCCACTCGGAATCGGACCTTCATCACGGTGTCTTCCGGCTCAATATGAATATCAGAGGCCTTTTCTGAAATAGCCAGTTTAATAATGGTGTCCACCAGTTTTGCAATCGGAGCTTCTTGAGCCAAATCAAAAATCTCATCCTCGGAACCTTGCTTATCTTCGATAAGCTTCATCCCCATTTCATAAAGGCTGGACATGGGGGCGTTTTCATCATCACCACCCTTGTCTTGGTAGGAGTAACAATAGCCCACCAGGGATTCGATATTTGATTTCAACGTGATAATAGGCACTATCTCCAAGCCCGTTAAGATCTCTAATGTTTCTAAAATTTCTAAATGGAACGGGTTTGTCAGAGCAACAGAAAGAGATTTTCCAATCAAAAACAAGGGTAAAACCCCATTCTCTCTGGCAAAACTTTCTGGAATTAGATAGCTGATTTTATAATCAATGGTAGCTTTATCGATAAGCTCAAACGGAAAGCCTAAATAATGGGCCATCGATTCTAACAATTGTCTTTCAGAAGTAAAACTGTGTTCAATTAATACATCAAAAAGAGAAGACCCTTCTGTTTCTGTGAGCGCAATGGCCTCGTCTAACACCTCTGGAGAACATGTATTTTGCTCAAGCAAATAGGCCATAAAGGCATCTTTGATAGCAGCCAACCTACTTCCTCAAACTGTTCAGAGCCTCGTCCTCGGTATGAAATGCTTGAATTTTTGAAGACATTTTTGTAATATCCAAAACCCGTTTGACGTCTTTTGTTGTATTTAAAAGAACCAATACCCCATTTTTTTGAGCGGCTTTTTTATGTCCTTCGAATAAAGCCCATAGGCCTGAAGAGTCGATATAGCTCACTAAATGCATATCGACAATCACCTTCACACTGCCTTCTTCAAATATCGAATTCATAAATTCTACAAAATGAGCCTGACTTTCAATATCCAATTCCACGTTACCCACCAACGCATTGGTTTCAGGCTCAAGGTCGGCTCCAATGCTTACCTTTACAATCTCTTTCTCTAGCAGGGTCTTAATCATTTCCATTTATTTGGCTCCTTTCAAAAACTTTGTCATCCACAGCTCCGTCCCTATCCGAGATGTCTGACGATATTCCACCTTATCCATGTATGTATTCATAAGAAAAACACCTAATCCGGATCCCTCTAGTTCCTCAAGATGTTCTTTTCCTTTCGTTGCTTTTTGCCTCATCCCAGGTCCAAAGTCTTTAATCATAATTTCTAGTCGGTCTCTAAACACCCTAAACTGAACAACAATTTCCCCATCTTCTTTGCCAAAGTAGGCGTGTTCGATAACATTGGCATGAGCTTCGTTGACAGCAAGTTTGATGTTGTAGATTGCTTCTTCGTCAAATCCCATTCCTGTTGCAATTTCTTCGGCTTCTTTCCGAATCTGTTTAATATATTTTTTTGCACTCACGACACTTGTTTTTTTGACACTGAGAGGTGCTTCTAACTCTAATTTTTCTTTCGCCTTAAAATCAACTTTTATACCCACAATGGTCAAATCATCGTGCTGCTTTGCTTGAGAGTTTTTTTGGATATGCGCAAAAATTTTATGTACCAACTCTGTGGCATTTAAATGACTGTTCTTTTTTACAAACTGTTCCAGGTGTCGTCGACCAAAGTTTTGTCCCTTGGTATTTCGCGATTCTACCACACCATCCGTAAAACACAGGATAATATCTTGGTCTGTCAGAATAATTTCTTTCTCTTGGTAGTCTGAATCTGGAATACTGCCTAATGGGAAGCCATTTGTATCCAAAACGGTTATTTTTTGAGACGAAAAAAGTATAGCAGGCTCGTGTCCTGCGTTGCAATATCGAAAGGACAGTGTTTTCGGGTTTAAAATACCATAAAAAACAGGCACAAATTTATTAATAACAGGGTCCTTATATAGCAAGGCATTGATTTTTTCCAAGGCCTCCTGAGGAGAAAAAATAGAGAGCAAATGGGTGTGCAAAATGCTTTTTAACATCGCCATAAAAAGGCCGGCAGGAACGCCCTTTCCCACAATATCTGCCAAAACAATGCCTATATCTCCATTATCTAGATAAAAGAAATCGTAGTAATCACCCCCTATTTCTCTTGCAGGCACTGAAATAGCCCCAAAATTAATGGCGTCCAAGACAGGTAATTTCTCTGGCAACAACTTGGTCTGAATCTCATTGGCCACACGAAGCTCTTGGTCGAGCTTTTGTTTTTCAAGTGTTTCCAAATACAGCATAGCGTTGTGAATCGCGGTTCCCACCAAAGCGGTAATGGTCGACAAGGTATCAATATCATCTTGATTGAGTGTTTGAGCACTAAACCCTTCTTTTCTGGCAATATTAATAATGCCAATCACTTCATTTTTGATCATAATAGGAATGCAAATGTAAGATTCCAATAAAATCTTTGTACTAGGACTGACTTTTTTATTATGCGGATAATGATCAATGAAGCAAAGTTCGTGTGTTCTTGCTACGTGTTCAGAAATGGTTTCACCCGATTTAAATTTATAGGCCCGTCTGATTTTATCAGGAAAATTAGAATGCACATGGGTAAAAAAAGTTTTTCCTTTTTTGAGCTGAATTGAACCCATTTCAGAATCTGCAATATTCAAAACAAACTCGATGATTACCATCAGCAAATTATCAAGATCGGTAATCGATTTAATAATAAGATTGAGCTTTGAAATTACCTCTAATCGTTGTGATTTGACCTTATTTACCCGTTGAAGCTCTGTAAAATCTTTAAACACCAAGACCGTTCCAACACGATGACCATTACTGTCTTTGACCATGGTAATATTCACCACCAAGGCCCTGTTTTCACAAGTTATTTCCTGGTTTAAAATAGCTTTTTCTGATTCAACTGCTGAATTGAATAAATCCCACACTTTGATTTCAATAAAGATATCGCGAACCTTTTCGAGCGTTACTTTTCTCTTGGGATCGAGCCCAAGAGCCACCATTGCCGCAGGGTTGATCAGTTCAAGATCTCCCTCTTCGTTGAACATGACCACCCCTTCTGTCATGCCAAAAATGAGGGAGCCTATTTTTGATTTTTCAAGACTTCTCACAGTTTTCAATCGTCCCAAATGCGAGGCGAGCTGATTGGCCATCGTATGTAAAAATGTCATTTCGTTACGCCCAAAAATATTTTCCAAAGCCGAGCATACATTGAGCATACCTATCACTTCTTCTTTGAAGATTAAGGGAACATTTGCAAAGGATTTCATATGATTTTTTTGAAGAGGCTCACCCCGAGATTTAAACCTGTTTTCAGTGGTTAATTTTACTTTTTGTGTTTCCAGAGGATATCGGAGGAAGGGAATAGTAGCTGAAATAATATTAGATTGAACACTTTTAACAAAGTCGGCATGAGCAGGGGTATTCACTCGGGTGATAATTTCTCCGCCAGGAATAAAATCTAGAAGCAGAATAGAACAGACATCAAAATTGAGCACTTTATACAGTGATTCCATTACCATTTGCACCATTTGCGCGTAATTCAGGGAGTAGCCTAATGCATTGGAAGAATCATACAAAACAGATAATTCTAAAATACGCCGTTTTAGATCTTCTTCATCTTTCTGAATTCTTTGTTTGAGATGCTGCTTATCTGAAAGGAGGCTTTCAATTTTCTGGTGAATAAAATAGTTGTCTAAAGCCGTAGAGATCTCTTTGGTAAACAGATCAATATCTTTCATCACTACAGAGGCTTCTAACTTATGAAAAAGAGGGTGTTTTTTCTCCCAATTGTGAATGCAAGCAATTCCGAACACAACTTCATCTTCTGATAGCAAAGCCACATAGAGGCCTTCCCAATGGGTTGTTGGAAAGGCTTTTTGATCTTTCCCCAACTGTATTTTATCTGTAAATAACACCTTCGCTTTGTCAGGAATATAGATTACCCTGAAAGGGCCTTCGGTTTCATTCTTAATAAGCTTGTCTTTAATGGTTGTTACAAACCATGTTTTCTCTGTTTCTGGCAGTGGCCATACCGTTTTTTCAGAGGGGAAAGTAGCCGTGATTTGATTAGAAGTTGAGTCCAGCAAATAGATAGAAACCGAAGAAAACCCATAGGCTGATTTCAAACCCGAGCAAAATGTTTCTAATATTTCTTCTTTTGAATGAACAGTGGCCTTGAGTTCTTTAGACAGACCTTGAAGCGTTTTATTTGAAAAAATAGATTTCATCAGAAATTAGGAAAGTGAGGGTAAATTAAATATTTTTTCAATAACAGCCAGCACTTCCTCTACATCAAATGGCTTATAAATAACCCCATAGGCACCCATTTTATAGGCATCTTTGAGCATTTCATCTACAGAGTAGCCTGTCATAATCACAACCAACAATTTGGGATCAATTTTCTGAATTTCTTGAAACGTTTCTATACCAGACATTTCTGGCATTTTAAGGTCTAGAAAAACCAAGTCCATTTTCTTGCCAGAACGGAGACATTCGAGCCCTTCTCGGCCAGAAGTTGCTGACAGTGTATGATAGCCCGCTTGCTGCAAAATAAACTCAAATATTGAACTTATGGAAGGGTCATCATCAATAACTAGAATCGTTTTACTCATGGTTCTAATAAAATCATGTTTGGTAGGTCGTGTCAATTTTAGAGCACCTTTACTTTCGATATTTTTCTTGTACCATTAAATATACCAAGACCCTTTATTGGGTGGAGGAAAAAGCTCTCGAAGTCCCCCCCCCTTATTCGAGAGCTTTTTCTTTCTGGATATCTACTCTGACCAAAACCACCACATCGGTCATGACCTTTTCTTCTGATTTACTTCTAAAAATCCCACCAATCCATGGAATGTCACCCAAAATAGGTATTTTTGATGTATTTTCTTTATTTTGTTCGTCTAGAAGCCCCATAATCATGAGTGTTTGTTCGTTTTTTAGATATACCCGAGTTTCTGTCTTTCTATTGGAAACAACAGGATATTCGCTTGGCCCCAGATCCTTCCACAGTTTTACAGTCGCCACTTGTGCCAGAATATCTAGTTGGACCTGATTTTCGGTGGTAATTTTAGGGGTTAAATCTAGCGTGATACCTGTGTCTAAAGTGAGATAGTCATAGGAAACAAAGGTTTCATGAATTTTTGTGCTGAGATAGGGAATTTGATCCCCTACTTTAAAACTGGCTTTACTATTGTCCAAAGTAGAAATAGTGGGCTTAGAAAGCATTTTTGCGTCTCCCTTTTTAATCATCGCCATCAGCGTACCTTCAATGCTTGAAAGAGGAATTAGCTGATTTTTTGCAAAATCAAAATTGACTTTAAACCCAGAGGTGAGATCTGAAAACAGAGATTGATAGTTTTGAGCAAACTGCCCCCCTACTTCAATAACCTTAACCTCAATATGAATCTGTTTTGAGGGGATATCTATCGTTTCGATCACTTTACTTATTTTTTTATAAGTGGCACTGTCTGCCAAAACGGTTAAAGATCGGGTCCTCGCATCAATAGACATCGGTATCTGGGGAAATAAGGGACGCATTGTTTCAATAAGGGCCTTGGGATCGGCATACGTTATTTTGGTGATGTAGAGACTGGGCCCAACAAAAGGGTTCTCGTGCTTAGCTATGGGGGGCAGCACAGGGCGGGAACGATTGGCATATTTCATAATTGCTTGCGCCTGACAGACCTCTACTGACAGACACAGTTTACATGCGACGATGAGTATGAAAACTTTTTTCTTATCCATTCGATTGTACCTGAAGATAAGTGATTTTGACCTGAGCCCCTTCTGAAACCGCCTTAATTTCAATATCAGTAGGGTCTAGAGAAAGCCTCTCTAGATGGTGAAGCCCCTCTTTAGGATTTTGGGTAAGAAATTGCATCTCTTTTTTTTCATAGCGCGAGTTTGCCTTAATCTGAGCTTGAGTTGTATAAAAATCAACCCCTTTATCTACAAGCATCCATTTAATGAGTGTACAAATCACCAAAATCCAAATCCAACTTTCATATTTTTCTATCGTTTTCATTTCCAGCTCCCCTGCCATTCGAATGACTTCTCTGTGTCTGAAATTGTTTTGATGGTCAGCACCATAGGGTGATGAATTTGTTTTGAAAGAGCCTCCATTTTTTGTGTCAATTGAGCCCTGTCTTCTTCATTCACAACCCCTTTACAGTCAATAAAATGAGGATGAATAGCCAGAAATTCCAACTGGACAGGGAGCATCAATATCATCTGAGCAAGTTCTAAGGCGGGCTGAGAAGACCTTTTTTGCACCAAGCCCTTTTGCTTGGCTATCGCATGAGAAGCGAGGCTATTACACAAGACGATCAGAACCAATGCCCCTATCCCTATTATTCGAACCATGGGCGGGCGAGGGGTCTCTTGCATACTTTTTAAAGATCGGCTTTTTAAAGCACGGTCCCACTGGGCATGGAATTCTGGCTCAAAGTGAGTGTGTCCGGTTACCTTGATGGTTTGACCAATTCTAAAATACGATAAAATATGTACTTTTAGATCCGAATCATTGATAAACTGATAAGGGGTTGCTGCAAAGGACACTTTGCTTGGTTTTCTAAAAAGCCCTCTGGGAATTTGAATTTCGATGCTATTTGCACGAAACGTTACGAGTGAAGTAAAGTGATTTATCATGTATCTATTAAAAATTAAAAATAGTCTTACGTCAATATTAAATTACTTACCCTTCTTTTCTGTAACAGAACTCTACCTACCTACACTTTGCAAACTTCGGTGTTTTCACTGCGAAGTTTGGAAAAATCATGCATTAGATGCCTTTGTTCCTAAAGATTTTTACAAAAAAACAGTCCATCTTTATGGAGGAGAACCCACTCAAGACGTGTCCCGACTCACCTCTCTTCTGAGCCGATTGAAACTGAAAGGAAGTCGCACCCACCTGTGGACACATGGCCTTTTTGATGAGAACGCTTTAAAATCCGTCCTGACATGGGTGGACCATATTCATGTCTATTTTCCTGCCCCTACCCAGGAAACCTATAGAAACATTACGGGGGAAGATGGGTTTGTCCAGTTTTTATCCTGTCTGGAGTTTCTAAAAGAGGAGAAAAAAGAGATGAGCCTTAATTTTCCTGTTCGCATGGAGACTCTGGAGTTTTTGCCAGATGTCCATGAGTTTGCGAGAAGATATGGGCTTGATCTGATTATTCACTATCACAAAGACGCCTCTTTTTCTAAAGAACCGCTTCGCTACATTCATCGCTATCGACGGATACCTGGCGTCACCGTATATAAAAGCACCCACCATGCGGCTTTGGCATGTGCGGGGTTTCCTTTAGGGGCTTTAAAAAGTCCTTGGCAAATTGTCATAAATCTCGCATACTCGATAAGAAGTAGAATTACCTCAAACTTATGACCTTTCAAGAGATTATTTTATCCCTACAAACTTTCTGGAGCCAAAACGGTTGTTTGGTGGTACATCCCTATGACACTGAAAAAGGGGCAGGGACGATGAACCCTCATACGTTTTTGAGGGTTTTAGGAACTCAACCTTGGAATGTGGCCTATGTGGAGCCTTCTAGACGCCCTACGGATGGCCGATACGCAGAAAACCCTAACCGATTACAGCATTATTTTCAGTTTCAAGTTATTCTTAAACCTTCCCCGCTGAATGTACAAGATCTCTATGTTCAAAGCCTTGAACTTTTGGGTATTTCTCGAGATGAGCACGATATTCGGTTTGTTGAAGACAATTGGGAATCACCCACGCTAGGAGCATGGGGTGTCGGATGGGAAGTGTGGTTGGACGGCATGGAAGTCACACAGTTTACTTACTTTCAACAATGTGGCGGACTCGATGTAAACCCTACCCCCGTAGAAATCACCTATGGCATCGAGCGTTTGGCTATGTTTATTCAGAAAAAAAGCAGTATTTTTGATGTGATATGGCAACAACACAATGGCAAAACGATCACTTACGGAGATATTTACAAAGGATCAGAAATTGAACAGTGCCACTACAACTTTGAGGCTTCGAACCCAGCGACCCTTTTTACACTTTTTGATCTCTATGAGAAAGAAGGATGGGCTTTGATTGACAAGACATTGATATTTCCCGCCTACGATTTTTGCCTTAAATGTTCCCACACGTTTAATTTATTGGATGCCCGAGGGGTGATCTCGGTTACAGAAAGAATGGGGTATATTTTGCGCATTCGTAAAATGGCGAAACGTTGCGCCGAATTGTATTTGGAGAAACACGCATGAGCCTCTATTTACTTGAAATTGGATGTGAAGAAATTCCGGCACGTTTTTTTGGTGAGCCTTCGTTTTTAACTCAACTTAAGGACAAACTCACTCTCCAGCTAGACAAACACCATGTCGCGTACAAAGAAATAGCTCTATTAGGAACATTAAGACGCTTGACACTGAGCATAACGCTTGAGGCACAAACAAAAACAGTAGAACAAACCCTTAAGGGTCCGCTTCAACACATTGCTATGACGCAAACAGGTGAACTAACCCCTGCAGGACTCGGCTTCTTAAAACGTTATAGCCTAGAAAAAGAGGCTGTTTTTACTCAAGAAGAACAAGGCAAAGTGTCTATATACGCAAAAAAAACAACCCCCTGCCAACCTGTTGAAGCTGTCTTACCTCTTTGCGTTCAA
The DNA here is from genome assembly GCA_023249195.1 of bacterium. GTDB lineage: Bacteria > Margulisbacteria > Marinamargulisbacteria > SXXA01 > JAHFDB01 > JAHFDB01. The sequence goes on from JAHFDB010000010.1 coordinate 28,940, forward strand.
GATGCCATCGCCTCGTTAACCTTACCTGTTGCTATGAAATGGGGAAATGGGCAGGGCCCTTTTATTCGTCCTGTTCACTGGATTGTGAGTTTATTGGATGACCGAGTCGTTCCTCTTTCGTTATTTGGCATTGAAGCCGGTCGAGTCACGTATGGACACCGCATGCTGACCAAGAATTCCGAGCCTGGATTCTTGATTAGCGGAATACCCTTGTCTCTTTCCCATTCAAAAGAATATGAGAACACTTTAAAAGTGTACGGATCTGTACAGGTGGACCCTGATAAACGACGTAATTTTATTGAAACTGAACTAAAAAATCAGGAAATAGCCCTAAGACAAGATTTTCCCAACCTTCTTTTCAACCTTTTAGATGAAGTAACATGGCTGACAGAATATCCTGTGGTCTTACAGGGTTCTTTTGATCCTCAATTTTTGCAGATTCCCAAACAGGTATTGATTGAAACTATGACCAAAAACCAAAAATACTTCCCTATTCTAAAAAATGGCACATTAACCTCCAACTTCTTAGTCGCCGCTGAAAATGTCACTCCTCGTAGTTCTGCCCAGATTATTGCTGGAAATCAACAGGTTTTACGGGCCCGATTAGAAGATGCCAAATTCTTCTGGGAAGAAGATATAAAAACCCCACTTGAAAGCAAGCGAGAGGCCTTGAAAAACATCACCTTCCAAAAAGGGCTTGGCAGCGTTTACGACAAAAGCGAGAGGATCAAAGCCCTTTCGACCTATCTTTGCGACGTTTTGCACATAACAAAAGAAGATAGGGCTCAAATTCTTCGCACAGCCTACTTATGCAAAGCAGACCTTACTACACACATGGTGTATGAATTTGGAAGCCTTCAGGGCATTATGGGCGGCCTCTACGCTCAACGTGACGGAGAACCCGATGCCGTTTGCAAAGGGATCGAAGAGCACTATTCACACGCCACAACCCTTTGTGGACTGATTGTGGGTATTGCCGATCGATTGGATACCATTGTGGCGTGCTTTGCGAATAACTTGATTCCAACAGGGTCGCAAGACCCGTTGGGTGTACGGCGGGCTTTATATGGGATATTAGAACTTCTTATTGAGTCACGTGCAGAAATTCTTCCTCGAACTCAACAAATCTCTTTATACCAGTGGGTCAAAAAAGCCTACGAAATTCTAGGTTCAGACTTACCCAATCAGGACGCATGCCTGCACTATGTCCAAGAGAGAAGTGTTTCTTACCTCTCTGAGCGTGGCATAGCGGCTTCATTTATTGCGGCTATGGATCACTATCTTATGTCTGACTTTTTCCAAGCTATCTTTAACTCAAACCAGTTGATGGTACCTAACGAAGGAACCCGTCTGTTTATTGAGACTGGAATTCGCATAAAGCGTATGGTAAAAAACCACCTTTTATTCGATAACGTTGATCAAAATTTATTTCAACTCGATATAGAAAAGACTGTTTTTGATATGTTTCAGACACACGAAAGAACAGAGAACTTTTTTGATCTTTATGCCTTTGATCGCTATATGCCTGACTATTTTGAACAAGTTTTGGTGATGGATAAAGATCCCAAAATTCAAAAAAACAGACTTGCATTTTTGAGTCACCTCAATGCACTATATATGAGATTTGCTGATTTTGAGAAATTAAATTAGCTCTGAGAGTGCAAAGCTATTTGTCGGTATAGCTTTACTCAATCGTCTTACAATAAAATTACTGGCCTAAAATGGAGCGGGAAAAGAGGTTCGAACTCTCGACCCCCAGCTTGGGAAGCTGGTGCTCTACCAACTGAGCTATTCCCGCATTTAAGAAAGATTATAAACTTCTGTGAGTGCCATCGCAATAGGGTGCATTGGCAGTGTGCTTACATTGACAATAGCCCATCAGCTTTTTTTCTTCAACTATGAATGGTTGTGGAGAAAAGGAACTGCCTTTGTGTGCGCCATTGCAAAAAGGTTGATTGTCGGACTGCCCACAGGTGCAAAAATAGTAGGTTCCGGGTTCTAGCTCTAATTTAATGGACTGTTTTGCAGCAATTTTAGGTTCCATTTTAGGGAAGGCCTTTCTTGATTTTGTTCGTTGAATAGTCTTATTTTAGCGTGGAAAAGATTGAGATCCTAATTCTTTCCAAAAATGGGCAGAGGCTTTGATTCCTCGGTAAAAATTAGACAGACTAAAGCGTTCATTGGGAGCATGAATATTGTCATTCGCTAAATTGAGCCCCATCAAAACTGTTTGAATGCCCAGTTTTTTTTCAAATTCATTCACAATAGGAACCGTTCCCCCTTCGCCCTGAAGCCTTGCCGGAACGCCAAAGGCACTTTCCAATGCTTTTTTTGCAGCTTCTATTGCAGGGTGTTCAGGGTTGACCCTGGCGGCAAAGGCTCCGGAATATTCCTTAACCTCAACCGTCACTTCTGGAGGCGTAATCGAGGGCAAGAAATCTCTAAATGCCTTTGTAATTTTGTATGGGTCTTGATTCGCCACCAAACGCATACTTAATTTAACTGTCGCGTGAGACGCAATCACAGTTTTTTCACCTTCGCCGGTATAGCCTCCGAAAATGCCATTGCAATCTAACGTGGGGCGCAACCATCGCCTTTCAAGTGTGGTGAACCCTTCTTCACCGCACAGGGCTTTTGCACCGAGATCTTTGAGATAGGTTTCATCTGAATGCGGAAGGGCTAAAATATCATGGTGTAAAGTGTCTGAAATGGGTAATACATCGTCGTAAAAACCTGGAATTGTGACACGATTTTGGGTGTCTTTGAGTTTTGAAATAATGGTGGCTAGGGCATTGATGGGATTGGGAACAGCCCCGCCATGTTGCCCTGAATGCAAGTCAGATGTGCAGCCTGTTACTTTTAGCTCTAAGTAGACTAGGCCCCTCAAGCTAAAGCAAATAGACGGTACATCCTGAGCGATCATGGGAGTATCTGATACTAAGGCCACATCTGATTTTAGTAATTCGGTATGTTCTGATATAAATTTGAACAGATGCTTGCTTCCAATTTCTTCTTCGCCTTCAATAATGACTTTAACATTGACCGGTAATTGCCCCTGAGTTTTAAGCCATGCTTCGATCGACTTTAAATGGCACCAGACCTGTCCTTTATCATCCGAGGCTCCGCGTGCATAAAGCTGACCTTCTCGGACAGTGGGCTCAAAAGGAGGGCTCACCCACAGCGCTAAGGGATCTGGCGGTTGCACATCGTAATGACCATAAAAAAGCACCGTTGGCTTTCCTGGTGCGTGAAGCCACTCGCCATACACAATAGGATGCCCCTCCGTAGGAAATACTTGGACATTCTCTAGACCAATATCTATAAATTGTTGTTGCACACTAGAGGCGCAAAGAAGCATGTCTGATTTATAAGCAGGGTCGGTACTGATGCTGGCTATACGCAAAAAAGCCTTTAGCTCTTGTAGAAAACGGTCTTGGTTTTGATCAATGTAAGATAAAACGGAATGCATAATGGCCTCCTCACTCACCCATTTTTTTTCAACAAGGAAGTTCTCCGACACAAGTCGGATGCCGGGGAACTATCTAAACCCGTCCACTTCTTTTGAATTCATTTTTTTAAACTCGCCTTCTTTTAAGGCTCCCAATTCAACCGCCCCAATTGCCAAACGCTTTAGTTTAATAACCTCATACCCTAAATGTGCGCAGGCACGCCTAACAATTCGATTGCGACCTTCTTCAACATTAACCATCATGACAGTAGGCTCTAACCATTCGCACTTGGTAAAGCTGAACGGGCCATCCTCTAAAATCATCGGTTTTTGAAATCGAGCCACATCGTTTTTGGTAAGTTTTTTACCCACTGTCACACGATAGCATTTGGTCACATGAAATTGAGGGTGACATAGGTGATTGGAAAACTCGCCATCATTGGTAAAAAGCAGAAGCCCTGTTGTAAGACGATCCAGCCTTCCCACGGGAAAAACAAACTGAGGCAGTTTTTTAACAAACTCATCTAGATTGCGGCGATTTTGAGGGTCTCCCAAAGTAGATAAGACACCCTTTGGCTTATTGAACTTGTAATAGACAAAAGCAGGGATATCCTGGGTCATCATTTTTTTATCGAGCTGAATTTTATCGGTTTTGGGCCGAATTTCGCGCATCAGATCGGTAGCAACCTTACCATTCACCACAATTTTCCCCTGGTTCAACAGCTCAAGAATACGACGCCTTGCCAAGGGGGTTTTAAGTGAAATAAAGGTTTCCAACTTCATGAGGTTTGAGGACATAATAGTTCGACGATTATAGCATACTAACTGGATTTACTTATTAATCCCCATTTTCATCACCGCTTTTGGGGCTTTGATTGAGACCACTTCCTTGCCTTTCTCGTAGAGAAGCCCCTCCATTTTAAGAAGAAGGATTTGGTCTTTATCTTTATCGATTTCTGCGTGTTCGGAGGTCAATTCCCAGGAAAGATCTCCGTTATCAATTTGGGCCATTTTGACCCCTTCGAAGGTAAAATCGGGGCGATCTGGCTTAGGGGGCATTTGTGTAATTTTAGGCTCAATTACGGCTAAAATTGCAATGGCAACAAAAATGGCTATAATACCCCAAATTGCCTTTGATTGTGAACTGGAACGGGTCATCTTTTAAGTGCTTCTTCTGATTTGAGCCTTCCTACGATAAGAACCTGCGCGAGGGTTTTTAAATAATCTCCCTTTCTGCGATAGCCTTCTGCAAGAAGGAAATGAATCGCCGTCGCATTCGGCTCAATCACCAGGGCTTTTTTAGACCACTCTATCCCCTTGTCTGTGTTGCCTCGCTCACCCTCTAACAAGCCCATAAATCCCATCGCCCAAATATGTTTAGGGTCAATATCCAGGACTTTTTGAAAGCACTCAAGGGCTTTATCTTTTTGGTCAGCAAAGTAATAGCCGAAGGCTAATTTAAACCAATTTTTCCATTCTTTTGGGGATGTTTCAGTCAAAGCCCCATATTTTTCTATCACTTTAGGTGCATACTGAGGATCGTAATGTGGAATACCTTTAAGCTCGGCCCATCCTTTTTCAATTTGACCGGTATAGCCATAACTCATGGCCAACTCGAAATGGGCATCTGCCGAATTCGGCGCTAACTGCAGAGCTGCTTGATTGGCTTTCACTTCGTTCATTAAATCTTCTGGAATGTGATAAATACGTGCAAAAACCGGCACTATAAGGATACAGAGCATGAGCATCATCAGCTTGAAAGCGCTTTTCATTTCAAATTCCTTTCTATACCCTGCTTGGGTGACCGCCTTTACATAGAATTTCTTGCCTTGCATCTATCAAGAATATTGCTTTGTATATATAAGACATGTTTTTTTTCTGTTTGTTTCTGATGCCCCAAAGTGTGTAAAAAAGCCACTTAGGCCCAATGTCTAGCAACAGTACCACCCGATAGACATGATAGACCCAACGTGGAAAATGTTTGTAGGCCACATAGAGGCCACCTCGGTAACCTTCAATGACCGCTGTGGGCTTTATACTTTGGGTAGACAGCCCCCCGTAGTGAATAAGATTTGCACCTGGAACATAGTAAATTTCCAGCCCTTTTTTTAGGAGCCTTTTGCATAGGTCGATATCCTCGTTGTAGAAAAAAAAATTCTCATCAAAGCCGTTCATTTCCTGATAGATACGGCGCTTGATCATGACTGCTGCGCCTGCAATAAACGACACTTTTCGGGGATGATCTCCCTTAAATTGCCAGTGCCCTAATAGGCTCCCCTGAGCCTGTAGAGACCCATCTGCATGGCATAATTTGGGAGAAGCCGCGCCTAATCGTGGTTGTGACTTGCAGAAACCCCATAAAATAGGCAGGGTTTGGGGATTTATTTTAGTGTCATTATTAAGTAGAAAAAGATAGTCCCCTTTTGCAACTGCTGCACCCTGGTTATTGGCAGCTCCAAAGCCCTTATTTTGATCGTTCCAAATTACAGATAGTAAAGCCCCGCATTTTGCTTGAAAACTACCCAAAACAGCCGCTGAATCATCTTTGGAGGCATTATCCACAACGATCACTTCAAGTGAAAGGGGACTCTCGAAAAGCGCATCCAGACACTCTGCCAAAAAATGAGCCCCGTTATAATTAACAATAATGACACTGATGTCTGGCATTTAAGCTAAGAACTGAGTTGTTTCGTAGAGAGGATTCACCAAAAGCCCCTTGTGTTGAGCGGAAGTGACAATCACTTTTTCTAAAAGTTCTTTTTCAAGCTCTGATCGAGAAGCACTCGACTGAACCCAGATTTCCCATATCAAGAATTTTTTTAATGACTTCAGAGCTACCTCTGTTTTTTGGAAGATCTCTTGCAACATGGTGTCTGAATTGTCTGAGGTTTTAGGGGCCACCGTGACTAAAAACAGATGGTTATTTTTTTCTAAGGATATCTGGGGTATTTCACCATGAAAATAGGCTTCTTTATTCACATTTAGCAAAACATAAGACCCTTCTAGAATGCGAATTAAGTCTGTCGTTTGCGTTTTTGGATTGGAAAACTCCAGTTCCCAACGGGTAAAACGTCGAAGGCGTTTAAGCGGTGTATAGCCTAAATATAGCGTAATCGCTTCGAAAGCCGATAACGCATGAAGATCGGTATTTTTGAGGTGTGTATGAAGGATAAGGGGTGTACTCATAAAAGATACTCTTTTAATGAAACAAACAATTTCTCCCAAGGGCCTGGCGCATAGAAATCGGTTGTGACGAAAGCGTGTTTTTTTTCTCCCCAAGGGCCTTGAATCCAGGATGGCACTTGTTTGAGAAAAGCGGCGCGTTCTGGATGAGGCATCATTCCCATTACGTTTCCTTGCGGGCTAGCAATAGCCGCAATATTATGTGAAGCCCCATTCGGGTTGGTGGGGTAAGAGTCGAGCACATAACCATCCCACATGCAGTATTGCAAAAAGGTGAGTGTTGGATCAAGTTCAGACTCTAGCACAAATCGGCCCTCTCCGTGATTAATCGGAATAGGAATTACGTCTTCACTAGAAAAATACCGTGTAAAAAGACTGTTTTGAGGATTGATTACTTTAACATTCACCCAATCGCAGACAAATCCAAGGGGTTTGGCGTCTCTTTGATTTGGCGCTAAGGCCACTTCAAGGTGGTTTGAGCCATGGGTGTTGGGAAACAGGCCTGCTTCCGCCAAAATTTGACATCCGTTACAAATACCCAAGACGGGCTTTCCCGCGCTTGCAGCCTGTTGAATCACACTCATTACAGGTAATTTGGCTGCAATAGCACCCGCTCGAACCCTATCTTGAAATGAAAACCCCCCCGGCAATACAAAACCTTCATAGGTCGAAAAACTATCTAGAGGTTCATTCCATCTGACCAAATCCGCCTGAACCCCATAATGCCGAATGGCTCTTAGGGTTTCGTACTCACAATTGGTGCCTGGAAATTGGATAATAGCCATTTTGTTCATGTGCGTGACAAGTCCCGTTCTGCATTGATTGCGGCAATCATACCATCTGACACAGCTGTGGCAATTTGTCTGATTTGTTTCGAGCGAATGTCGCCAGCTGCGTAAACACCTTTGATATTGGTGCGCATGTACTCATCGGTAATAATATAGCCACTTTCATCTAGATTTAGATTTAAGTGAAGCAAGTTTGAGTTTGGCATTCGGCCTACATAGACAAAAACACCTTTGACATCCAGCCAGGTATGTTGGTCATTTAAGACATGCCGAACTTTCATTTTTTCTACTTTATCAAGGCCAAAAATATCGACCAATTCAGAATGCCAAATAATATGGATTTTAGGATTGGACATGACCTTTTCTTTTAAATTTGAAACGGCTTTTAATGAGTCTGATCGATGAATAAGATAGAGTTGATTCACAGACTCTGCCAAATAATCGGCTGCGTAACAGGCACAATTTCCGCCTCCAATGACGGCAACATCTTTGTCTTTATAAAAAGACACGTCGCCCTGGGCATAATAGGAAATGCCCCTACCCAAAAATTTCTTTTCAAACTCGGCCCCAATTTTTTTAGGTTCAAGCCCCCCTGCAATAATGACGGCTCGCGATTTATATGATTGCCCCATATCGGTCGTGACAAGTTTATCCTCGCCCATTAGGGCGATATCTTCGACTGATTCACAGGTGTAATAAATTGAAAAAGAAGCCATGTGCTTTTCCATTTCAAACGTCAGTGAATCACCTAAAATACCGTCTGGAAACCCTAAATAATTGGTAATGTGATAGGCGGTTGTCGCTTGCCCTCCGGGGAGGGCTTTTTCGATAACCAAAGTTTTGAGTCGGGCCCTTCCTGCGCAAATCGCCGCAGACATTCCGGCAGGACCTGCTCCAATGATAATAAGATCGAAGGAGTCTCCGTTATTGGGTCTAAGCTGCTGTGATTCTACTAAGGTATGTTCCATAGTGTCCCTTTGATCAATTTTTCTGCTGCAGTGTGTCTAAAGACAAGACCACTCTGGCTTTCCCTAGAGTCGTCACTTTTTCTCTTTTTAAATCAATAGTGATACTTTTTCCCGTCAGCATGTCTTGATTCTGCCATGCTTTAGGGTTTCCGGTCAAAACAACAACCTGCGATTTACGATCAAAGGTGGCAAAATCAGACTCGCCCTTAATGCGTAAATAGTTAAAGTGAACACCTCCAACAGCCTCGATTATCTCTTCTTTTCCATAGGCTGTTACAGAATCGCAACTAAGTTTCATGACCCCTTTTTCAATTTGAATAGGTCCTTGGATCATTATTTTTTGATTTCTTTGGTTATAGTGAGCTGTTTTCCCTGTCATGAGAATGTCTTTTTGTGTTACGCGAACATTTCCAGAAGCAAATATTTCCTGAGTTTTTGCATCTAATTCAAAGATATCGGCTTGTACATCAATATTCGGAGTCACTGCTGCACATAACGTGGCATACAGGCAAAAAAAACCTACAAAAAAACTTTTTTTCAAACACATACTAGGTAAACAGTCATCTGAAAATCCCTTTGAAAGCCTTATTTAAGTGGTTGGGACGTTCCAAGAGCCACCACCCGCGAAACCACGTCTTTCATTTCAACTCGTGTTGCATCCGTCGGTGGATTTTGTGAAAGAGTTGTCATTTTTTCAAGAAGCAGGCGCAATTCTTCCGTTCTGGCTTCAGCTTGCCTGTCTGCTTTTATGTCTCTTTCAAGATCCAATTGAGGCAATCTTGCGACCACACGCCCACCCGTATAAACCAGTCGAGAACCGACATCTGACAGCATATCGGCTATCAAAGCTCTCCAAACGGCTGACAAAGTTAAGTCCTGAAATAGTTTTGAAAAAAGCTCTTGTACTTCTTTTTCATTTTTGAGCCCTTCTTGAGTGACTCTTAATGCGGCAAGGTTTGGGTCAGAAGGTATAACGTCTGGAGCTTTTGGCACAACCGAAATACTCACTTTCGGCGTTTCTTTTGGCGAAGCAGCCTTGCTTGCTCGGGACTTTACGGTCTGCCAAGCCCGGTCCACGTCATTTTTAAGGGCCACCCACTCTCTTCTTACCCAGTCCGCAACATTTACAACCGTTTCTTTTACCTTTATACGGACTCTAGAACCCCATGTTGCTCGTCTTTCGGATATCTGTACATTATCTTTGAAGGGATCAACCTCAGGCTTTCTGGGGGGTCTAGTGGCTGTGAACGAGCCTGAACGTTGAACTGGGTTTATACCTGCCATGAGAAAATTCCTTTCAAATTAAGTATTAAGCGTTTGATTCTTTAGATGCGTCTTGGGGAGCTGCAAGAGCATGTGCTTGTACTGTTAGGACTCGCACCTCTTGCTTTGTTGCATCCGTAGGCTCTTGCGTGATGAGGAGTTGCATTTTTGCGAGAACAGCCTCAAGTTGGGCGGCTCTGCCCTCGGTTTCTCTACCCGATTTTATGGATGCTTCAATGCCATCCGCAGAAGTTCTTTGCACCACACGCCCACTTGCAACGCTGGTTCGAGAAACCCCGGTCGACGAGAGCAAGTCGTTCATAAAAGCCAGCCAAACTGCTATGAAATTTGTTTCACGCAACAGTTTGTCAAAAAAGACTTGCATCTGTTTCTCGTCCTGAAGGGCCGCCTGGAAAGCTGCAGCCAAACCTGTATTGAGAGCAGGCGCTGCAGTTACCGGCGTTGGGACCGCCTGAGAAACAAGCACCCTTTCTTTCGGTTCCGGGGGTTTAGGTGCAGGTCGAATCTTGCACACAACCCAAGCAACCCCGTTTGATACCTTATCACCTACCCATTTAATACCATTTAACACCGTTTGTACTGCGCTG
>JAHFDB010000011.1 GCA_023249195.1 bacterium
TATGCTTCTGAAAAATTCCTACTTTGACTATCTTAAGCCTTATTTAGAGCGTGGGCAGCTCGCTCTTCTACATACCAATTCCGAGGTTTCAGGAAAATATCTCCCCCGCCCGTCCAAAGCCTATCAAGAAGCTTACAAAAACGCAGACTTATTGATTCTAAAAGGCCAGGGGAATTTTCAAACTATGCCAATGGGACAAAAAGTATTAGGCAAATTTATTCCCTATCCTTACAAAAAACCAATTGTCTATTTAATGGGGGTCAAAGCCCCTTTTATTCAGCAATGCTTTAGCACCGTGCTGTCCAAAGGCCCCCTACCTGAACGCCATTCACCTTTTTTATATCTATTCGACTCAAAAAAAAAGCTTACCTACCCCAAATAGAAAATCACGGTGACAGACCCGCAATAAACTCCAGAACCCCGTAATTTAAACCACACTTCTTTATCAGTTTTTGAAGAAAAGCACTATCACTTTTGATTGATTGTTTAACTACAGGCACATTTAATAACTTCACAACAAAGTCCTGGGTTCTCTTTTCCTCTGCTTCTATCCCCAAAAGCATGATTGTTTTTAGACGGTCAAGTGGAAACGCTGAAGGAATACCCGATAAATCAACCCATCCATTGACGCGTTCAAAGAATAGGAAAAGCCCATGCGCCATCCCATTCTCAGCAATATCACAGAAATATTTATAGGCAGAGCCTTCTTCAAAAGCTTGAGCAGCAGCAGTAAAGATTTCATTAATATACATCTCCATTTTTTGTTGAGAAAGGGAATAATCATATATCTTCTGTAAAAAAGCACTTCTATACCCATAGGGAAACGTTTTTAATATTGCGGCTAAGATACTCGGGGCATAAAAACATAAAATATGAATTAAATCAAACCTCCTATTAGATTCACTGTCAAAACAAAGCACACCTTCCAATGACTCTACCCATAAATGTGGAGGAAGAAGTTGAACAAACCGTTCAATAAATTTTTGAGGAGGAGCCTCATAAAATTTTGCCACCGTTGCCTCTTTTATCATAATCGAAAAGGCCAAAAACACAGCCCGCGCATCTGTATTGTGACCACATAAAATAGCAAAACGATCTTGAGGGTTCTTCACAAGTAAAAGAGTCTCTACAAAACGATTCGGATCCCTCAATAAACTTTCGACCAATAATGTCTTCCTACTCCGTGTTTCTTTCCCTGAAATATAAACATGAGAAGTCAAAACCCTAAACACAGAGGCGTCCTCTTTAAAGGCTCTTAATAGGCTATCCGCATAGAGTCTATCCTCTTTAAATACCATCGAAATCCAAGAAACAGGCCACTCGCTAGAGGCGTGGGTCAAAATAGCAACCACCTGTTCCTCATATACATCTACACATTCTTGTAACATATTCAACCAAAACTTGAACACTTTTGGCTGAGTACGACACACTTCAAAAAAGGGAGCCTGTCTACCCAGTAATTGAAATATAGCCATCCTATCTTTCAAAGACATCGTCTTTGAAAGATTTTGCAGTAAAAATTCGTAATCAACCATGTGCCATTTTTTCTTTTGCGAACATAAATCACGCATTTTTACATAATCAGGGGATTCGCTTAAGCAATACTCTTCTGGAAGGGTTAAAAGAAGCCTCAACGGACTGTTCACTCTCTCTAAACCGTGAATCGCGTCTGCATGAGGGCCACTCTCACTCATGTCAGAAGAAAACTCCCATAACCCAGATTTAGAATTATAGTGAAGGGCAGGAGAACACACCCCAGGAATAAATCGACAAAAAAGCCCCTTTACTCTCGTTTCCATCTCTTGTGTCATATTGACAGAAAAGTCCCGCCATTCAGTAACAAACGAGGTTAGTTCGGCAAGCTTATACCGGGCCTGACATTCAAGAATAGAACCCAATTCTCCATTTCTTAGCATCGCTCCAAAATTGAGATCCAGCCCGTCGTTTAATGTAAGGGTTTCCACAGAATCACAGAACCTCAACAATGGTTTTCCCATGACCGTTAGCAACGATAATCTCGCCAATTTGACTTGTTTTTCTTGATCCTTTTCACGCTGCGCCTGAACCTGGGCTTCTCGCTTGGCTCTTTCAGCTGCATTTGAGTTTATAATTTGGGTAAAGAGGCTACTTACAGAATCTCTCAATTTAACCAAAGCAACCACATCTTTCCCTGTACTTTTAAATTTTTTAAGAATATTACCCTTTTCATCTAAAATCAAAGGTAAAGAACGACAAAACCAATCTTGAGGATCTCTATACCCTTCTGGCTCTCGAAGTAAGACCAAAATATCTTTTGAATTCTCGCATTGCAACAATTGCGTTATCGCACTCTCGTCCAATTTTTCCCGTAAAGTAGCGGGTGTCAACCCACTCAATTCGATAAGCTGTTTCAGAGGTATCTCGCCAGAAACAACACTCGCCACATCCGGTCTTTTGCGAACAGTCGAAACCTCTTGACCCAATTTGGAAGCCTCGAGTTTTTTAGGCGTGAGTGTAGGATCCTCAACTGGCAAGGAAACCTGGGCACTATCCACCCGGAAATCCTTCAGCTGGATCTTAATATTTTTAGCATGTTCTTTAACACTATGGTCACTACGAAAAAAAGGGATAATTAACGGATAAACAACCTTATTGACCGTCATCAGAAAAATAAAATGACGGGTCTGGGGATGACCATTAAAACGAGCTCTTTTCACACAATACACGCTCAAGGCTTCTGTCTGAACTGGCAACTTCCAATGCTCCGTAGATTCTAATTCTTTATACGGGTCTAATTTGAAAAAAGTGAAATTTTCCAACTCTTTTCTCAGTGACTCTAAGTGTGTACACGACATTTTATCCAAGGAGTCTTCTTTACCCTCTGAAAAAAGAAGTGCCATCCACTTTTCAACAAATATAACGGGAACATTTGGTCCAAGAACATTTCTGATAATATGCGGAAGTGTTTCTAGCGTTTTCCGAATACGACTTAAACTTATCTGCTTCGCAGACTCATCAGACATAGCTTCTGGTTGTGCAAGGGAAATATATTTACAAAAAAATGAGGTGAACATCTGCTTTTATTCTCGAAAAATACGCCCCATAAATTTCAGTTTTTTGGGTATAGAGACTATTCAAAACTCCCAAGATATGTACACGTTTTAGCATCCAAGTTATTACTAGCCACGAGTTTTCGACAAAAAACCCTATCACCTACAATGAGCTCTTTAGGTTTAAACTTCCTTATGACTCTCATAACTAACTTCTGTGTTTCCCGTGTTTCTGCCTGTATCCCCAAAAGCATGATTGTTTTTAGACGGTCAAGTGGAAACTCGAAAGGAATCCCCAAAGAAACCAATTCATTGACGCGTTCAAAGAATATGAAAAGCCCACGATCTCCCCCCTTCTCAGCAATATCACAAAAATCTTTATAACCAGATTCTTTTTCCGGAAGCTCAGCATCCTCCCCAAGTCTTGCGTAAATGGCGTCGTACATCTGCGTCGACCCTTTATGCAAGAACTTCTGCGCTACGCTCTCTTGATAGTACGCTCTATAGAAAGGGGTAAAATGGTCTAATATTCCGAACAAAATATTCATAGCATGGGAACCTAAAATATCTATTAAATCTAATTCTGTCTGCTTTTTAGGGTCAACAAGAACCGGATATTCTAATGACTCTACCCATAAATGGGCAGGAAGAAGTTTGACAAACCGTTCAATAAATTCTTGAGGGGGAGCCGAATAAAATGCTGCCTCGTCTGCTTTTGCCATAAGTATCCACTCAGAAAAGGCAGAGAAAACAGCAACCCCAACTCCCTTCTTATCCCATAAAATATCAAAACGATCTTGAGCGTTCTTCACAAGTAAAAGAGTCTCTACAAAACGATTCGGATCCCTAAATAAACTTTCGACCAACAATGTCTTCCTACTCCGTGTTTCTTTCCCTGAAATATAAACATGAGAAGTCAAAACCCTAAACACAGAGGCGTCCTCTTTAAAGGCTTTTAATAGGCTATCCGCATAGAGTCTATCCTCTTTAAATACCATCGAAATCCAAGAAACAGGCCACTCGCTAGAGGCGTGGGTCAAAATAGCAACCACCTGTTCCTCATATACATCTACACATTCTTGTAACATATTCAACCAAAACTTGAACACTTTTGGCTGAGTACGACACACTTCAAAAAAGGGAGCCTGTCTACCCAGTAATTGAAATATAGCCATCCTATCTTTCAAAGACATCGTCTTTGAAAGATTTTGCAGTAAAAATTCGTAATCAACCATGTGCCATTTTTTCTTTTGCGAACATAAATCACGCATTTTTACATAATCAGGGGATTCGCTTAAGCAATACTCTTCTGGAAGGGTTAAAAGAAGCCTCAACGGACTGTTCACTCTCTCTAAACCGTGAATCGCGTCTGCATGAGGGCCACTCTCACTCATGTCAGAAGAAAACTCCCATAACCCAGATTTAGAATTATAGTGAAGGGCAGGAGAACACACCCCAGGAATAAATCGACAAAAAAGCCCCTTTACTCTCGTTTCCATCTCTTGTGTCATATTGACAGAAAAGTCCCGCCATTCAGTAACAAACGAGGTTAGTTCGGCAAGCTTATACCGGGCCTGACATTCAAGAATAGAACCCAATTCTCCATTTCTTAGCATCGCTCCAAAATTGAGATCCAGCCCGTCGTTTAATGTAAGGGTTTCCACAGAATCACAGAACCTCAACAATGGTTTTCCCATGACCGTTAGCAACGATAATCTCGCCAATTTGACTTGTTTTTCTTGATCCTTTTCACGCTGCGCCTGAACCTGGGCTTCTCGCTTGGCTCTTTCAGCTGCATTTGAGTTTATAATTTGGGTAAAGAGGCTACTTACAGAATCTCTCAATTTAACCAAAGCAACCACATCTTTCCCTGTACTTTTAAATTTTTTAAGAATATTACCCTTTTCATCTAAAATCAAAGGTAAAGAACGACAAAACCAATCTTGAGGATCTCTATACCCTTCTGGCTCTCGAAGTAAGACCAAAATATCTTTTGAATTCTCGCATTGCAACAATTGCGTTATCGCACTCTCGTCCAATTTTTCCCGTAAAGTAGCGGGTGTCAACCCACTCAATTCGATAAGCTGTTTCAGAGGTATCTCGCCAGAAACAACACTCGCCACATCCGGTCTTTTGCGAACAGTCGAAACCTCTTGACCCAATTTGGAAGCCTCGAGTTTTTTAGGCGTGAGTGTAGGATCCTCAACTGGCAAGGAAACCTGGGCACTATCCACCCGGAAATCCTTCAGCTGGATCTTAATATTTTTAGCATGTTCTTTAACACTATGGTCACTACGAAAAAAAGGGATAATTAACGGATAAACAACCTTATTGACCGTCATCAGAAAAATAAAATGACGGGTCTGGGGATGACCATTAAAACGAGCTCTTTTCACACAATACACGCTCAAGGCTTCTGTCTGAACTGGCAACTTCCAATGCTCCGTAGATTCTAATTCTTTATACGGGTCTAATTTGAAAAAAGTGAAATTTTCCAACTCTTTTCTCAGTGACTCTAAGTGTGTACACGACATTTTATCCAAGGAGTCTTCTTTACCCTCTGAAAAAAGAAGTGCCATCCACTTTTCAACAAATATAACGGGAACATTTGGTCCAAGAACATTTCTGATAATATGCGGAAGTGTTTCTAGCGTTTTCCGAATACGACTTAAACTTATCTGCTTCGCAGACGCATCAGACATAGCTTCTGGTTGTGCAAGGGAAATATATTTACAAAAAAATGAGGTGAACATCTGCTTTTATTCTCGAAAAATACGCCCCATAAATTTCAGTTTTTTTACACATCTATACTCTGGCGTTAAGATATTTCATTGACAAGTAACAATTCTTCTATTAAAAATAACCTTTTATTCAAAAGGGACGACTCTTAATATTAATGCAGGAGGCTCCCTATGTACTTTATTTTCACAAAAATCATTTCAGCGTCACTCGTCACAACAGGGTTCCCGCACCTAGAACCCGGTGTCTTTGATGCCCTTGTTGATTTGTTACCCAAAACCAAAAACATAGGGGCCGTTAAATCTCTGACAAAGATCATCATACGCGTACTAGCTGGCGATGCAGGACTTACACGGCAAGAAATCGCAGATCTGTCACAAAGTCCTGACAAACTAACATGGCTCACCCATCATTTTTCAGGCCTCCTATCGAATGACAAAGACTCTAAGCTTGCAAATATGAAAGCGATTAGGATAAAGAGCCTAGTGAGCTATCTACGCACTCCAGACAAATCCTCTTCAGAGTTTTTATCCAAATATCAGTCTAAGTTCTTTCCAAAAATAGAAGCGCCTTCAGACCCCCAAGAAACATCTTTATCTCCATACAGAGAAATCTCAAGATCACCCTCTTGGGACGGTAGAGAATCCTCCCCATCTCCGAAAACCACCTATCCTGGTTGGGAGTATTTTCTTCCCATGCCTCCAATAGTGACAGGTAATCCTTCGCACCTAATTACAAGCCATTACGAACCTACGCAAGAAGACGCCCCGACTACTTTGAGTTGGCTTAATCGTACGCCTACCCCTCCAATAGAAATAGGGCTAGCTAATCCTTCGCAGATAATTACACGCTATTCCGAACCTTCGCGAGAAGGCGCCCCGGCTACTTTGAGTTGGCTTGATCGTACGCCTACCCCTCCAATAGAGCTAGCTATTCCGCACCAAGACACCGCCTCGCAATCCCCCTCGCAATCCCTTCTTAGCAAACCTACTCCAACCGCCCAAAGAGAAATACATAATGCACAGGAACAAAAGAGACGAAACAATACAAAGGAGCTTCTAGCTGCATTAAACAAGGAACTTCCCGAAACAACCCCCCCCCGTACGACAAATGCCACAGTTACTGATGCCACAGCCTTTATCCTCGAACTACAGGCGGAAGAGGCTGCCCTAGTTCAAGCGCTACAGGCTCTTAAAGACCAAAAAACCCAATTAATCAGGGGTCTTACCCATCCGCCTCTATGACTACTACTCCGCCTGTGAGATGCTCACAGGCCCTCCTTAATTATGGGGAAAGTCTAGATCTGGAGGAACCCCAGATAGAGCCCTCAGCTCGTATACAACTATCTGGATCGTCAGAATATTTCTTCTCCTAAGCAGGATTTGACAAACCATTCCAATTACTTAAAAATATAGCCCTTATCAAAAGGGACCACTCTCAAATTAAAATCAGGAGCCCCCTAATGAGCATTTTGTCTTATAAAATAGTTTCATCCCCAGTACCCCGAACCAAATCCGATGCCGAAATGGAACGTATTTTAGAAATATTTCATCCTTTCTTGAAAAAAGCAAAGCCTGGAGAAGACCTAACAAAATTGATATGTCTCATCCTCGCTGATGACGCAAACCTCACACCGCGTGAGCGTGATCAACTACTAATCGCACAGAAGCCATTAGATTGGCTCACAACAAAACTTTCAAATATTATTACGAGTAACACGTGGGCACTTTTTTGTATGAAACGTAGCGATATAAAAAATCTGATTGACTGTTTAAATAAAGAAGAAAACACACTAGCTACATTCCAAACTTTATATAAAAGTATGAACCTTAGATCCTCAAGGGTAGCTACAACAAGTGAATGTCACGAGCCTCCCCAAAAAAAACGCAAAACAGAACATAAACACGCTAAGTCCGCACCAGTTCCTGCGCCATCCGCCTCTATACCCCCTGCTCAGATTAACCCCCCCACGGAAGACTGTGACCTCAGTTTACTCCTAGAGGAAACGGGGAATGATCCAGCTAATTTGAGCTATCTGTGGTCACCTAGCCCTCCTAGGAATGTGTCTGGGAGATTATCACCGGACTCTTCTCCTAGTTCTCCTAAGAGTCTATCGGAGTTTTTAAAAACTTTACCCGTACTCGACTTATCTCTTACAGATGGGCCCTCGCATTACACTAGTAGACTCTCACCGGACTCTCTTTTTTCTGAAAGTGAAAGTCCAGAAGAATCCCATCCAAAGCCCCCAGATGCTCCGCAAAGACCTGTGTTTCTAGCGGCACCCATCCCCCTACCTCCCGCAGCTGAATATACTCCTCTGAAAAGAACACCAAGCCCGCGATACATAAGATGTACATCCGATGATCTATACTAAGCAGGGTTTGTGGAGTTTTCCGAATACGACAGAAAACTGATTACCTATCATCATTAAGATAATTCAAGATAATTCATTGACAAACACCCATTCTTCTACTAAAAATATCCCCTTATTGAAAAGGGAACTCTTATATTAACGCAGGAGGCTCCCTATGCACTTCATTTTCACAAAAATTATTTCAGCGTCACGCGTCACAACAGGGTTCCCGCCCCTAGAACGCGGTGTCTTTGATGTTTTTGATTCCTTTGTTAATTTGTTACCCAAAACAAACAACCCCCCCGATGAGGATGCTGATTGGGAGTATTTTACAATGGATTCTACACCGCCAAGCAAACCCCATCTTTCAACCTCTGAAACTGACAGAGACAGAAATGCTACACAGGAAAGATACAGACGACTCCCTATGGCAAATGCTCAAAAGAGATTAGAAGCGGTACTTCCCGAAACCCCAGACCACAAACCCCGTGCATTAAACGAGGATCCTTACCCACCCAGCTCCAATACCGAAATGGAACCTATTTTAAAAACACTTCTTCCTTTCTTGATAAAAGCAAACCCTAAAGCAGATCTAACAAAATTGATGTGTCGCATACTCGCTAATGACGCAGGCCTCACCCCGCGTGAGCATGAGCAACTACTAGGCGCATATAGGCCATTAGATTGGCTCACAAGCAAACTTTCAGCCATTACTACGAGTAACACGTGGCACCTTTGGATGAAGCCTGGAAATATAAAAAAACTCATTAACTGTTTAAATCAAGAAAAATCACTAGCTAAATTCCAAACTTTATATAAAAACATGCACTTTATTGAGACAAAAGCAGCTGCAACAAGCGAATCTTCCGAACCTCCCCCAAAAAAACTCAAAAGAGAAGCCGCCCCTCCTAGAACTCGTACGGACACCCCTTCGATTAAACCCGTTGAAATTTCTACTCCATCTACTAGTCAGTCTGTCCCCCAGCCTGATACAAATCCCTCCCTTTTCGATGAATTCAGTTTGCTCACGACAGGGCCCACCGACAATTCAGACCTAAATGCGCTTTTCGATCTAGACAATCCCCCTTATCCTCCTCGGGCTGACTCACCACCCTCGCCTTTTTCCCGTGATTTTCTAGCGATGATAGAGTCTCCACCGCCTCAAATACCACAAAGCGCTTATTCTTCTTCGAGTGAAACTTCAGAGAGCTCCGTTCCCGAGCACTCAATTCCTGCGCAAAGTTTTGATCCAAAACTATCACACCCACCAGGTTCACCCAGCACATCAGATCATTATAGATACAAGAAGAATCCTCCGTATGTTTTAATATGTGGATCCGATGATGAATTCTGATATTAACGCAGGAGGCTCCCTATGCACTTCATTTTCACAAAAATTATTTCAGCGTCACTCGTCACAACAGGGCTCCCGGCTCTACCACTCTGTGTCATGGATGCCCTTGTTGGTTTGTTACCAACAAAAAAAAAGTCACCCACCCCTCTGACAAAGATCATCCTACGCGTATTAGCTAATGATGCAGGACTTACACGGAAAGAAATCGAAGATCTGTCACAAAATTCTGACAAAACAACATGGCTCACCCTTCATTTTTCAAACCTCATATCGGGGGACAAAGACTCTAAGCTTACAAATATGAAACCGACTAACAACATACAGAGCCTAGTGAACTACCTACACACTCCAGAAAAATCCTTTCAAGAGTTTTTACGCCGATATAACGGTATGGGCTTTCCAAAAACAGAAGCGCCTTCAGACCACAAAAACCAATCTTTTTCTCGAATAAATCCAGTAAATAAGCGCGAGAAAACCCCTCCTAAAAAACGAAGAAAAATGGCTAAATCGACAAGACCGAAACCCGCGGCTAGCAAGGAAGAAATGCAAGCGCTGCATACGCAACAAGAAAAAATGAGACGAGATGAATTACAAGACAGGCTAGATCTATTAGCGGCGGAACTCCCCCCCAACCCCAACATCAAACGCACATTACCTGAAACACTTCTAGATGCCAGTCAATACATCCAGAAACTACAGGCGGAAGAGGCTGCCCTAACCAAACAGCTAGGGGATCTTAAAAAACAAAAAGCCCAATTAACAGGTTCTTCCCCATCCGCCTCTATGACTACTACTCCGCCTGTGAGATTCTCGCCGGACCTTTCTTGTTATGAGGGAAGTTTAGATCCAGAGGAACTCCCGCTAGATCTAGAGGAACTCCCGCCAGATCCCTCAACTCCTATACAAAGATCTGGATCGTCAGAATATCCCTCTTCTCCGAGCACGCCACCTTCCAAACGGTTATCTGAGAAGTTTATGCTTGTTCAGGGCTCTCCTTCTCCAACGCCTGAGCAGAATCCCCCGGTCAAGCACCACTCTCCCGCTCAAGGTTCAAAACGAACATATTCAGAAAGAGAGACCCCGCCACCAAACGCACACCCCTAGGCCAACTCCGCTATCTTACAATTCACACCCGGCCCATAAAAAAATTAATTGACGTTATTAAAAAATTAATATAATTTACTAAAAATGTTATCCATAGTAAAAAGTGCATCCCTTATTGGAATCGACGCCACAGACATCACTATCGAAGTCGATAGTAGACACGGAGGTCTTCCTGGAGAAGCCATCGTAGGTCTTCCCGATGCCGTCATTCGAGAAAGCAAAAACAGAATTAAATCGGCCCTAAAAAACTCTGGATTTCAATACCCCTGCAATTTCTATACCATCAACCTAGCACCTGCCGAACTGCCTAAAGAAGGGCCCTTTTTTGATGTTCCCATTGCCATTGGACTCTTACAGGCCACCCGACAACTTCCACAAACAGAAGGCTGTTTATTTGTAGGCGAATTGTCTTTAAACGGAGACATTCAAGCCATTCGAGGTGCCATTTCTATTTGTCATATGGCCGCAAAAAAAGGCTACCAAAAGGTCTTTATTCCCTACGAAAACGGGCTTGAATCCAGCCTCATTCAAGGCATCGAAATTATCCGAGTCAAAACACTCAAAGACATTCAAACGGTACTCGATGGCGGAAAACTCGATTATCCGGCCCAAGAGCTCTGCGAAACCAACACCCCCTATACCCACGACTATAGCGAAGTCAAGGGACAGCTTTCTGGAAAACGGGTCATGGAAATCGCAGCTGCCGGACATCACAATGTGCTGCTAATAGGGCCGCCTGGATCCGGAAAAACCATGCTTCTTAAACGGCTGCCCACCATCTTACCCGACATGACCATGGACGAAGCCATTGAAACCTTCAAACTGCGCAGCATTTCAAATAAACTTGGAAAAAATATCGCATTTAGCCTGAAACGACCCTTCAGAAATCCCCACCACTCCATTTCATACGCAGGGCTTGTCGGAGGCGGAAGCAACCCTACCCCCGGTGAAATTAGTCTGTCACACAATGGGGTGCTTTTTCTTGACGAACTCCCTGAATTTCCGCGAGCCGTCCTAGAGGTTTTGCGACAACCCCTCGAAGACAAAAAAGTAACTATCAGCCGCGCCAATATGGCCATTGAATATCCGGCGCATTGCCTATTTATTGCCGCCATGAACCCATGCCCATGCGGTTATTTTCGAGATACAAAAACCCCTTGCACATGCCACAAAGACCAGATTAAGAAATATTGGAAAAAAATTTCCGGCCCCATTCTCGATCGAATTGACCTCATTTTAGAAATCCCGCGACTCACCCAAGACGATATGGGCCCCAACCCTGAAACACAGAACATCTACACCTCTGAACATATGAAAGCAAGGGTAGATCAAGCACGCACACGTCAATATAACCGTCTAAAAAACCCAAAACCCAACACCCTTCTCACCCCCCATGAAATTACCAAACATTGCACCCTCACCCAAGAAACCCGTCATTTTTTAGGCCAAGCCATAGACAAGGGACTTCTGACAGGGCGCTCTTATGACAAAGTTATCAAAGTCGCCCGCACCATTGCCGATTTAGAAGATAAACCCCAAATAGAATTAGGCCATGTATGCGAGGCATTGCAATACAGAAAAACAGGGCTCGAATAACCATGAACTTGAAACTCAAGATCTATTTATTTAAAAAATAAAAAACACAATAAAAAGATATAAATTGACTTAAATAAACAAACATGAGATTGTATATGAAAAATAAATAAGGAGACGTAGATATGATCCATTCAAAAACAAAAAGGATAGTGGCACTGGGCGCACTAGGACTGGCCTTGTGGACATCGCCCCTAACAATGGCAAGTGAAACACCTAATTGGAGCCTCGTAGGGGGTGCCAACATTTCCGCACTCGTTGGAAACACTCAAGGGGGTTCCGACATCGGCGTCCATGTTGGAGGAAAATACGATATTTCACTCACCGATCATTCCGGTGTAGATATCTCATTTTTATATTCTATAAAAAACTCAACTTTAAGCAGCGGTAGCCAAACCCTCAAACTCCACACAACCCATTGCGAAATCCCCATTGTGTATCGATACAACTTCCCATCTGGAATCGAAATTACAGGGGGCGGCTATGCATCTTATCTACTCAGCTCAACGATATCTCTCAATTCATTATCTGTAGACATTTCATCCGATTTCAACAACTTAGATTACGGAGCAATGGCCGGAATAGCTTATAAAACAGGAAACTGGAACCTAGGAATAAGCTACCAACTTGGATTAGCAGACGTAACAAAAGATGGCTTGATCGATAAATACTCAAATATCATGCTTACCGCAGCTTACACATTGAACTAAATGCATCCACGTGGGAGCCACAAGTACATTTGGGCTCCCACGTAATGTCTGTGATAAAATATCCAACGATGATTTCTTCCCTTTCGAATAAAAAAACACCCCTCATTCTTCTGCCAGGATGGGGCACCAACAGCACCCTTTTTTCAAACCTCCAAACCCCATACAAGCCGGTACAAATTCATCAACTTTCTCGCTCGACTCTGGATGAAATAAGCCACTATATCCAAAAAGAAAAATGTTTAAAAGTACACCTTCTTGGTTTTTCTATGGGTGGTTTTTTAGCGGCTCAATTTGCAGCAACACACCCCCATTTAGTCGAAAGCGTCACCCTCATTGGCGTTCGAAAGAACTATCCTGACAAAGAGATTTCAATGGTGAAAGGCTATTTAAATCGAAGTAAAGAGGCTTATATGAACACGTTCTACAGAGCTTGTTTTAACACAGAAACAGGCTATCTTAAGTTTAAAAAGACCCTTTTATCCCAGCCACAACCCCCCTTTAAACGTGATTATTTAATCGAAATGCTCACCTATCTAGGCGAACTCACACTTGCGCCCGAACTGCTCAAAAAAATTCCGCACCTTCATTTTATCCATGGCCTCCACGATACCATTGCACCTCTTTCTGAGGTCGAAGCGCTTGTAAACGCCACCCCACATGCCACCTTAGAAATTCTTAAGGAAGGGCATATCCCACTCTCGTTTTTTAAGGCTTAGAAAAATCCTGCTATACTTCTGCTATGCAACGACTTTTTATTCACTCGGCTCAAGTTCACGAAAACCGTGTCCATATCGCCCCCGACGACCTTGTTCATCTCCAGGTCATTAAAGCAAAAAAAGGCAACTCGCTCATCCTTGTGTTAAACGACATTACCCAGCTTTGGACAGTTGAACTCACAGGCATAGGCAAAAAACACATTGAAATCAAAATCTTAACCAAAGCCAATCTCAACAGTCCCGATATCGCCCAAACCACCTTAATTCAATGCCTGCCCAAGCAAGACAAATTTTGTGAAATTTTAAGATGTTGCACAGAAATAGGGGTCTCTTCAATCGTCCCCGCACTGAGTGAACGCATTGTGAGTCTGCCAGAAAAAAAAGAATCTTCAAAACGGGAGCGGTGGCTTTCGATTTTAAAAAGCGCAGCTTGCCAGTCTCAGCGGTCTAGCCTCCCTTATTTAGGCCCCATCCAAACCCTGTCTGAAATCGAAAACACATTTGACCTAGCCCTTGTTTTTTGGGAAGAAGAAAAAAGCACCTCCCTCCAGTCTATTTTAAGACCCTATTTTAAACAAAACATCCCCTCTCACACCACCCAAATTGGCCTCGTCATTGGCCCTGAAGGAGGCCTCTCCTCAACCGAGGTATCCATGCTCAGAGAAAAAGGCTTTATCTCCGTTTCTCTGGGAGAAACCATTCTACGCGTAGAACATGCCGGACTTTCGGCCCTGTCGATGGTACAATATGAACAATACCCCTAGATTAAAAGGACTTTTTAAAGAGTGAAGTTTACTGCCCTGCGATGGTTTCTTGTCGTCCTCACCCTCGGTTTTATCGTGAGCTTTGGTGCGCTTGCCTATAAAGGTCGCCTCCACAATCTTCAGTCTGTCACCCCCAGTGCGCCAGTCGCTTCTCCTCTGGAAAATAAAATCACTCAAGATATTTCCCAAGTCCTCGACAAGGTTGTGGGAAAAAACATGTACCAAGTCGCAGTCAGCGTCCAATATCAAACCACCTACGAAGAATCTGAATCAGTAGAAGTTTCCCCTAAAATTGTCACTTTAAATCAAGAAATCATGGAATATCCCCACATTGCAACCAAGCCCGATTCTGATGAAACCCAAGTTCAGAATCAGTCTTATTATCTTCCCGGATTTATTTCAAAAAAAGACTTCAAAGACAAATCCAAGCAAGAAACCCCCGGGTTTCCGGTAGTCACTGTCCCAGTCGATGTAACAGTCAAAGATCCTGAAGTCACCGTTTCTGGGAATGTTCGAAACCTCTCCAATCCCAGCCTCTATTACAACCAAAAAACCACCAAAAAAGTAGAGCAACCTAAAGTCCAAAACATCGTCGTCAACGTCCTCCTGGATGCGGCAAAAGTCAAACTACTTAAACTCGACATCCCCAAACTTCAAACCATGCTCACCGCCGTTGCTCACCTCAATCCTGAACGTAAAGACCAAATTTGGATTACCTCCAACTATGCTTTTTCCGACAGCATCATCAAATGGGCAGATCTCACGCTTGAATGGAAAAAACTTCTCAGCCAATGGAACCTCACCGGAGACGTCCTAGGGCTTGCCTTAGCCTTCACCATGATTCTCAGTTTTATTATCGCAGCTTTAGTGGTGTGGCAATCTCACCGGCATCATAAAACCACACTCGCCCTTGATCGCAAGGCCCTCAAGGCCCAGTTTGACTCTTCCCAAAAAACAAAAGAAACCGCCGAACTCAAAAACCTTCGCAGCAAACTTCTGGAAGCCGCACAAAAGAAACCCAAGGCTATCGCCAGAATGCTGATGGAATTTGCCAGCATGGTCGAAAACTCAGCCCTCGGAGGGCTCACCGGCGCACAAAAAGCAGCCCTATTTCTCGCCTTTCTTGAACTCACAACACCAGACCTGGCCGAACATATATTAGGCGAAATGACCCCAGAATTAGCCAAAAAAATTCTAGAGCAAATGGAAACCCTTTCCTTGATTGACGAGTCCACTGTAAATGCCGTTCTAAAAGAGTTCAACGAGCTTCTTATCAACCAATCTCAGGTTCTCTCAGGACCAGCCCTTTCTTCCGAATTATCCAAGGCTATTTTTGGGAAAACAGCCTCTGAAGAACCCACCGAAGACACCTCTGTGTTTAAATTTTTAGACCGCGTCAGTGACGAAACCCTCTTGGCCTATCTCGCCAAAGAAACAGACCAAATGGCAGCCTTACTTTTAGGTTATTCAGGTGCAGACCGCATGTCAACGCTACTCGCCACATTCCCCTTAGACAGGGCTATCTCTATCACCAAAAAAGTAGTACGCACCCATATTCCTAGCTATGAACTTTTAGAAAAACTAAGCACCCATCTTGAAAAGAAACTCACCCAATCTCAACAACCTCAACACGAAACAGCCAAAATCTATCAGCTATCTCGCGTATTTGAACTTATGAGCGATGAACTCAGAGAAAAAGTAATTGAAAGCCTTAACAAAGACGATAAAGCAATAGCCGAACAGATCAAAGCCATGATGGTCACTTTCGAAGATATTTTGTCCCTAACTGACCACGAACTCAAACTGTTACTCTTTGAATGCAGCCCAGAAAACGTCGCTGCGGTCTTAGCAAACGCAGAGCCGCCTGTTCAGAAAAGGCTTTACGCTCTCCTCTCAAACCATATGAGCGCCTCTGTGGAAGATATCGTCAAATTACAGGGAAACTCTCTCAAAGAAAAAGCCGAAGAAGCTAAAAAACAAATGGTCAACAAAGCCCGTTTTCTATCAGAAAACAATAAAATCAACCTCAGAAAGCTTGAATTATGAGTTCCTTAGATCACCTCCCTTTATTTAAAGAATTATCCCTCTATATTTCAGGTAAAGTATCTGGAGAACTTAAATTATCCTTTGAAATTGTAGGCATTCAAATTCTTGAAAAAGACTATCAATCTGCTCAAAAAGACCTTCCACAGAACAATTTTTATGGAATCTTTTCCGCTGGAAAACAAGGGATGCTTCTTTCTATCGACAAAAACCTCCTCCAGCTCCTGACAGACAAAGCCTTAGGGGGTTCAGGTGTCTATGAAAAAAAGACTGTCCAAGAATTGGCACCCTCTGAACTCTTTATCGGAAAAGAGTTTCTAGACTGGATACTCGATTTTTTCCAAAACAAATCCATTGATCTTGCTTTCCAACGTATTGAAGAAAATGGCCAAGATATTCACATGTTTTTTCCAGACCAACTCATTCAGATCATGCACCTCACCGTTAAGGTAGCCCATCACACTGTTGGAATGATTCAACTGATTTATTCCCAAAACGCTTTTTCTCATGAAGTCGCTTAGCCCCTTTTTAGGGACACTTCTTTTCATCATAAGCTTTACAGGGACCCTGTTTGGATTTAATCGCGGACACGAGCTTGTCAATATTCCGTCTGCTCTGATGGAGAACAAAGGCTTTATGGAATCCGGATTTACGTTTTCATCGGGCTATAGAAACGTAGAGGGCTTTGATACCTATCTCAATCTCTATTTAAGAGCAGGCTTAACCCCTTGGATGGAATATAGCCTCACGGAAGAAAAAAACTCCCTCTATCATCACGCACAAATTCAAGTAGCCCAATTCAAACTAGGCAGAGCACACCATTTTCTTTCCATCGGCGTCAAGAATGTTGGTTTCAACCTCCCTACAAGCCCCAACAGAGCCTCTGCAGCCCTCTTGTTAGGTGGTTACGCTGTCTACTCTATTCAAACCTATGAAAACGGGCCTATTGCCCATTTAGGTGTGGGTCAGAACAAATTTAATGATAACCTTAGCACATTTGGAGGCTTTGAATTTCCCATTCTCAATGGCAGCGTTTTTTCTGAGTATGACGGAAATTTATTCTCTTTTGGATTCCAATTCATATCCGATCAGCGCATTCGATTTTCAGCCGCCATTGAATATGCCTACAATGAGGATAAATCTCGAAGTCCCGAAACCTTTAAACTGGGACTCAGTATTTTAGACCTTGGAAATTTACCTGAGCTGCCGCCCACTCTCTGTGAAAAAATAGCCTCAAAAAATGAAAGACTGAGGTATCCAAACCGAGAATTTTCCAATATCAATGTCTCTATCGCTATTAAAAATATCATGCCAAGCCAAAATAATGGGCCAGAAAGCCTATCCCAATCCAAGTTCAAAATACCTACCGTAAATACCCAAAAATTCAAAGAAAGCATCCCCCATCTTCAATCTGGAATGACCTATTTTTACGCCGGCGATTATCAACACGCCCTCATCGAATACCAAAAATTTGCACGTCTTCTGCCTAATCTTGCTATCGGACATGCCTCACTTGGGACCATTTATATGCAAATGGGTTACAAAGAGGCTGCCATGGAAGAGTGGAAAAAAGCACTCGCGATAGATCCAGAAACGGTCGTACCTATTGAACCCAAAAATAAAAAAAGAAGAAAAAAATAAGGAAAAACAATGCCTCTAAAAAAACTCTTTTTACTCTGTACACTGTGTTTATATTTTCCGCTATATGCCTTAAATAAAGGTCACGAACTGATCAATGCACCTTCTGCTCTCATGCAAAAAAAGGGGTTTTTGGAATCAGGCATCACAACTTTAGGCGGAACCAGCAAAACAAAGGGACTCGATATTAACACCGGTCTATTTTTAAGAATTGGAATTACCGATTCACTCGAATATAGTGTCACTGCTGAAAAAAGCCAAACCTTACACCATGCTCAGTTGCAGCTGTTTAAGCAGATCGAAAATAGTAATTCCCAATACCTTGCCATCGGTATAAAAAACATTGGCTATAAAGAACTCGACAACACGCTTCCAAGCCAGCCACTTAATTTAGGAGGCTATTTTGTCTACAGTTTCCAAGGGTATAAAGGGGCACCTATCGGACATATTGGAATGGGACAAGACCGCCTCAGTACCCAGTTCCTCACTTTCGGTGGCATCGAATATCCGTTATGGGGCGGCAGTTTTGCTATGGACTATGATGGCTATCTGATTGGTATTGGATTCAACTTTATCATTGATTCCCACTATCGCTTTTCAGCCGGATATGAATTTCAATTTAACGAAGACCCCACCAAAAAACCAGAACAATTCAAAGCAAGCTTTAGTATTCTTGATTTCGGAGAATCCCCTACCCCGTCTATCACCGAACCACTCAAACCCAGTCAAAATATATCGGGTTTAATATCAAAAAAAATAGGGACTCTCCCCACACCCTCTTCCGCAGTATCCCCAAATAAAACGACCTCTGTTAATATTGCCCCAACAGCTTCTGTTTTTTCAAAAATAGCCTCAAAAAAACTCTCTCTTCAATCTGAGGACTCTCCTGAGACTACCCTTTCCGATGCCAAAGATGCCATCAACTATCTTCAGCGTGGCATGTCCTTTTACTACAAAGGTGATATCGAGGCGGCTATAGGCGAATACAGCACCCTATCAGAACTTATGCCCACCCTTCCCATCGCCCACAGTTCACTCGGTTCACTCTATTACAAATTAGGCCAAACCCGCCTTGCAGTCGATGAATGGCAAAAGGCACTGCAGCTCGATCCCGCCAATGCCAAACTCGACAGCCTCGTGCATCATGCCCTAAAACTGCTTAAAAATCCGCTGGAATCCGAGATACCCACGGAAAACCAAACAGACACTTATAAAAGCACTTTGGAATAAAAAAGAACTTTTTTGGGGGCAATAAGCCGGGTTCTGTCTAGCACAACCATTTATCTAGGCGTTTTCTCACGAAAACGCTCAAGCAATCAACCCGGGAATCCAAACGAAGCGGGCCGCTTCTCTTCCCCTATTTGATCTTGCTCCAAATGGGGTTTACCGCTAGAGAGGTTACCCTCTCGTAGTGTGAGCTCTTACCTCACAATTTCACCCTTACCTAACATAGTGCATTCGCACTAGCAGGCGGTATCATTTCTGTGGCACTTTCCATCGAGTCCGAAAACCCGTCCTCCCGTTAGGAGGCATTCTGCCCTGTGGAGCCCGGACTTTCCTCGTCTTTTACAAGCCGCGGTTGTGTTGCCCCCAGTGAATTGTAACACACTCTTGATAAACCACTTCTCTATTTTTTCCTGGCAATAACAAATACACTGACCCCAATGGGAAAACTCACCCACCTCAAAAAAACATTTTCTATCTTCAATAGTATTTTTAAAAACCCATTCATACCCACCGATGAAGCATGTAATTGATAGTCGCATTTTGATACTTTTGGCAAAATCTGCCCAATCAAACGCATCACCACAATAGGAAAAAACAAAATCAGATTCCAATAAGAAGCCTTCTCAACCACAAATCCAGCCTGTTCAACCGCGGCCACAAGCTGCGAACGGGTATACCTCCTAAAGTGGTGGTTATGCTGATCGTGCTCACTCCACAAAAAAGAAAAAGCAGGCACCCCCACCCACAACTTCCCTTCCGTTTTTAGCACCCGATGCCACTCTCTCAAGGCGATCTGCTCATGCTCAATATGCTCTAACACGTCAGACGCTAATACAACATCAAATACCGAATCTTCAAAATCCAACTGAGTCCCATCCATCATCTGAGCCTTAAAAACATCCCGCTTCTTACACAAATCCAGCCCAGCTTCACTAATATCTATCCCAAAAACCCGAGAAAACCCACGTTTCTCAAGTTCTCTCATCAAAGCACCCCCAGAACACCCCACCTCTAAAATCTCAGACATCCGAGGAAAAGTAGCCATATATCTCAAAAGCAAATCCCTACGAGACACAAACCACCAATGGGAGTCTTCTAAAGTGTGATAGGTTTTTTCGAAAATACTATCCATAAGTGCTCTTAATCGTAACACAAAACAAAGATTAACAGTGTCGCAAACCCCTGACTCAAAAAAAGCTCCCATTCTTGACTAAAGTAGTGCCGTTAAACTAGGCTAAAGTGAATTCATCAGAGAGGGTTCCTTCATTGAAAAAAATTCTAGCTTCCTCCGCTCAAGAAACTCAGTCATCCCCATTCCCTATCACTTTTATCACTACGGCTGAACAAAGCCTGCTCGATAAAAGCAGTATTCCCGCTTTACGATTACCCGGGGAAAAACTCCCCATTATTCAAGTACCTAATGCCAAACATGTAGGCGGAGCTGTCGCATGGCTATTTCTAGAGTTTGTTAGTAAAAAACCTGCCGCCATTATTTCATTACCCACGGGAAGAACCCCTAGAGAATTTATCGAGTATTTAAGAAAAATAAAAGCCGAGTGGGATAGCCCTGACTTTCAAACTGAAAAAAATCAGTTTGGTTTTCAATCCTCTGTCCCGTTTCCAGACACCTCTCGACTCACCTTTTTCCAAATGGACGAATATGTCGGGGCAGATCCCACACAAAGCTACAGCTATGCCTCCCAAGTCAGGCACAACTACCAACGCTTTTTAGGAATTCCTGATAGCCAATTTCACACAATAGATACCTCCGCGTTTAATAGCCATTATGAAGAGTTAAAGGGAAAAGACTGGCTTAGAAATCCTTCGCCAGAACAAGAACAGGTAATAGCTACCCTAAAAGACTGGTGCACTCAGTATCAAAAAACCATTGACGATAAAGGCGGACTCGATTTCGCCCTGCTTGGTCTAGGCCCAGATGGGCATTTTGCCTTTAATATGCCCTCAGTCAGTTTAAACCCAGAAGAAGGGGTCCGCTTGGACACCTTGACCTATGCAACCGCAGCGGCAAATTCCCCAGGGAACGGGCACGTGGACCGCATGAAAGACCGTCTTGTAGCCACGATGGGACCAGGTACATTTATACGCAGTATTCAAGATAAACCAGATGCTAGACTCATTGTATTTGCAACAGGAAATAAAAAAGGCAAAGCCGTCACCGCCGCCATCACTCAACCTCAAGATCTTTCTACATGTCCTGCGTCTGTCCTACAACAGATCTCACAGACAGCCATGTTTATTCTAGATGACGAAGCCGCGTTCACATGCGATTCAAGAGTAGCAGGCTATATTCAAAAAACACCCGCAGAAACACTTCCGCCTAAATGGAAATGTCGTACGTTGAGTCACCTATGTAAGACCCTCCAGAAACCCCTTTCAGAACTAGAAGAAGACGATTTTAAACAAACCCTTTCGGGACAGGCTTTGCTAAAAAAACACACGTGGCCCTCTATAAAAACAGATCTCATAGCCTTTCAGTCTACCCTTGAAGGGATGATAACGGCTCAGTCACCGCTATCCGAAGGTGACCTTTTCAACACCGAACCCCACGATGACGATTTGCTATTGGGGGTTTATCCCCTCATGATCGACCACCTCAGAAAAAACCCTGATACTTTTTCTGTTTATACAGCTACCCCTGGCTTTACCTCTGTAACCTCTGAGTACATCTCGAGGGTTCTAGAAAGAATCCCTGATACTTTTGCAACCGATCCTCAATACGAAAAAGAGCGTGCGTTAGTCCGAGAAAATAACATTGAAGGCATTTTACACCATTTTGAAGAAGCTTTTGAGAAAAGTCCCGATGTCTATACAGACCCACACATGCAATTTGCAACAGCACTCATGATGCTGGTGGCCATTCAACGTACCCTTGGAGAGGGTTGTGACAGTATAACCCAAGGTCATAGAGCCCTCATGCAAACCTTTAATCTGACGACCTCTCCAGGGGACCCGTTACCTGAGAACGTCAAAAAGCTCAAAACACATATCAGAGCCTTGGAGTCAAAAAGAGTCTGGTATTTTGCAGGCATCAAGCGCGCTATTGATGAGAAAGTTTTAAGAGAGAGCCCCAGTTATTACAAAGGGATTGCAAATGAAAGCCTTCCTAATGAAGAAGATGTCGAAAAACTAGCTCGAATTCTAGCTCAAAAATCTCCAACCCTCATCACTTTTACAGACGATGCAGAAGGAAACGGACCTTCCACCCACTATCGTGTCACCTTACACCTTCGAGACACCCTAGATTTATGCATGAAAGCAGCACGCTCACCCCATGACTATCTCAGCCTGAAAAATAGAGATGAAATCGCAGCCTTCGGTCAAAAATGTCTAGACGGAAAAGTCACTCTTTACGGATATCGAAACGTTTGGTCAGAATATGGATTCCACGAGTTGAATACAGGCTCAAAACTATGCCCATTAACACAAGAAGGTTATGAAATGACCGACAAAGTTTTCCGACTCTATGAATCTCAAGTAGATGCCCCATGTCCATCCATCGAACATGCGGCCACTTTTTCAGAGGTATTTGGTATAAAAGCAGCCACATACAAAACCGAGCTAGAATGCCTACTCGGAAAAGAGACGGTTCAAAGATTGGCACAAACAGAAAATCTACACGGATTTATGCCCCTGAGCCACTATTCTCCCTGTGACTTTGTGAGCACATTCCCCTCTATTCTGGAGAGAAGAATTTAACAAACCCGTTACGTTTACGGCTTCAAAACCCGATGAACCACCACCGCAAAGCAAGATCCCAATAAGGGACCCAAAAGATAAATCCAGATCCCGCTCATCTGTCCAGAAATAAGAGCAGGCGCGAAAGACCGAACCGGATTCATCGAAGCCCCACAAATAGGCCCCGCAAACAAGGCCTCTAAACCAACAGTGCCCCCAATCGCAACCCCAGCCAATAAGCCTTCTTCTTTTGAGCCCGATGTCACGTTTAAAATCACTAAAACCAGTAAAAGAGTAAGCACCACCTCAAGTACAAACGATTGAATCGATGAACCGATAGGAAGGGTCGCCCCAAGCGTTTGATGGTTTGGAAACAACACATACACCAATCCACTCGCCGCAACACCACCCAAAAATTGACTCCCCAAATAGGGAAGAACTCTTTTCGTTTCAAAACGTTGACTCAACCAAAACCCAAGGGTCACAACAGGGTTAAAATGTGCCCCAGAAATCCCTCCGAACGCATAAATAAGAATCATCACCACAAGCCCAAACGTCATCGCAACCCCAAGGTGGGTAATTTGTCCGTGGGAGATATCATCAACAACAATAGCCCCCGTGCCTGCAAAAACTAAAAAGAAGGTGCCAATGGCTTCAGAAAGTAACCGTTTCAACTCAATATCCCTTCCCAATCCATTCGAAATTTGAGAACAATCGCATCGCGTATTCTTCTAAATTCATTCAAAATTTCATCCGAGTTCCCTGTAAACTGAGCAGGGTCATCGAAACCCCAATGAATGCGTTTAGACTTGCCAAGAAACACCGGACAATTCTGATCCGCTTTTCCACAAACTGTCATCACACAATCAAAACCATGACCCGTCAATTCACTCACAGACTTTGAACGGTGATTGGAAATATCAATCCCTATCTCCCCCATCACAGCAATCGCCACCGGATGCACAAAGGAGGGATGGATTCCTGCACTAAAAACATCAAAAAAATCTGAATAAAAATGCCTAGAAATACCTTCGGCCATCTGTGATCGACACGAATTACCTGTACATAAAATTAACAACCTCTTTTTTTCTACCTCTAACATAAAGATGCCTCCTGTATATCTTGAAGCTTTTTTTTATCCTTTTGAATGTCATGATCATCTTCTAAAAAAGAATGGAAGATCTTCACGACGCGATCCATCTCGCCCCCAGTTGAGACAGCCCTGTAATAGATCCATTTGCCCTCTTTTCGAAACGAAATAAGCCCTGCCTCTTTTAAAGCAGACAAGTGCTCTGAAATGGTTGAATTTGCCAGACCAAGGACATTCACAATATGACAAACACACACTTCTTTTTCCCAAACAAGCATCCAAATACGGGTCCGAGTTCGGTCCGACAAAGCGCGATTAAAAGTCAGAATAGTACTAAGTGCATCCATATTTCGGTAATTACCGAAATATAATTTAGCAAGGTTTTAATAAAGAGTAAAGAACACGTAATTTGACTCTGAAATAATTGTCTAATTCAAGTCCTTTTGTGTCACAAATTGCTATGCCATAATCACATCTGCTCCTACTCGGGTTCAAATTGGGCTAATAAAGGCACTTTTTTGGGATTGGGCGGAGTTGAGCGGAGCACATATTCGGCAACAACAGTATTCTGCTTGAGAAGGTTGGTAGGTTTTGCAAGTTTAAATAGCTTACAAATGAGTTCCCCCATACAATCTTAATCCAGGTAACTTGCAAGTATGATTTTAGTTTAAATAACAGGTAACCGTTATGAATTTTTTGGGGAGTGGATGAAGATAGCCGCATAGATAATATGTTTACAGCTACCCCTAAGTAGGGCATAATAAGTACCATAATCACGATGAGAGGCTATCCAAAAGGTTTCGTCCTGCGGTAATGCCTCTTTTTATTTGCTGAACCCCAATTTTTCCCGCAAATTATTCATAAATATAATCGAAGAGATGTGCTTCTTTAGCAATGATGAGTAAGCTTTCTGGTCAGGAACCATCACGCAACGCAGTTTTTTGTACTTGGCTAAATAATCCACCAAACAAAAGAAATCCCCATCACCAGTCACAATCACGGCCTGATCATAACTGGGATATTCAATCATTGTGTGAAGTACCAGCTCTGCATCCACGTTTCCTTTGATTTTTTTATCTTTTAAAACCAGCGTTGGCTTGAATACCAAGATAAATCCATCTTTTTGCAAATTCAGATACAAATTTTGATTCTCAGGAACATACCCAATAAACAAAAATGCTTTTTCAACCTGATACTTATCTTTGAGATAGATTCGAAACCGTTTGAAATCCAGCTTCCATCCTTGATTTCGAATAGAAAGGTTTAGATTTTGGCTGTCGATGAAGGCATAGTTGCTCATGTTTTGCATGGAATAATTTTATCAAAAAACACGAAAAATAACACGATCAAAATCCAGGCTGTGCCGGTTCTAGAAAACCACCCCCACCCCACTAGGACTTGAACCTATTTTAGCCTCAAAAAGTAAGTTTCAAACTATATTTTAAGGCTGGTGGGGCCAATTGATTATGGTTCCGCTCCTACTTACGCTCAAATTAGGGTTTTTGAGGCGTTTTTTTGGGGTTGGGTAGAAGCCGTTGCGTAGTTAATCCGGCTTATCAATTTTGGGTAAAATTCCCAAAATAATATCATTATCACCCACCTCATCGCCTGGAGAATCCCCTTCTTTTAGCCCCATATTAGTCAGCATTCCACGAATTACCTTAGCCAAATCCAATCTATTTTTTCCACTAATAAGATAAAAATCACCAGGGCCAAGTCCACCAATCATAACTGAGTTGAAACTTCCCCTAGTAACCCCATTCACAGTACGAAGCCCTGCCTCGTTAAAAACTAGTACGATTCTCTCCTTAAAGAAACTACTCTCTGGACTATTAACAAAGTCCACCCTGACAGTCTGTCCTTTAAAATACGACAATTTAGCAATATAGTAGGACTTTTTATCATCTGGAATAGTCCTCCAGGCAAATTTTGATTTCAATCTCTCCAATTCTTGCTGTGCTTCGATAGTTAATCTTTTTTGCTCTTCCAACTTTATTGAGGTCTGCCGTAACTTTATCCCAATCCCACTTAATTCCTTTTGCTCAAAAAATTGAACTCTATAATTTACCACAAGCATAACAACACCAAGGATGGCTATAGATAATGCAATAAAAAGCTTCCACCTTTTCTTGTTTTCATAAAAAAAATCTAAAACAGACAATATGAGTGGCAAAACAACCCCAACAAGGATGCAAAATTCCTGCATTTTCTCCAAAATAGTCCTGTCAAACCAAAAATTGTCGATCATCGGCTAACCCACCTCGCTCCACGCCCTTTCCCCTGAAGCACAATTTTTCCCTCAGACTTCAAATCAGCCAACACCAGCTTAATCATATCCCGCCCAATCGTCGGACACTGTGCGTGAACATCCGAAAATGAAAAGGGGCCTACCATCGAATGGACCACTTGACGGATCATCTCCGTTTTGGAACCTCGCCCCCCCTTAATATCCGCCACTTTCTCTTCCAATTCACGATACGCCTTGATTAAAATCCCCCAAAAATAATGAAGCCAAGGCTTCACATCATGCATTCCATGATGCCAGTTAAAGGAGCTCGCTTGGAGTGATTCGTAATAAGTCTCTTTGGACTGCTCTATCACGCGTTCCAAACTCACATATTTTCCAATTTGGTAATCTGCCTGGTACAACATCAACAGGGTTAATAGCCGTGAAGCGCGCCCATTTCGATCCCAAAATGGATGGATACACAAAAAATCCAAAATAGCCAAAGGAACCACAATCAAAGGGTCTAGTTTTTGAATGCCATCTCGGTACGCATCCTGCCAATCGCTCATTGCATAAGGCGTTTGAACCGCAGACACCGCTTTGAACGGAGCATAGCCAGTTATAGAAATTAAAGTGATAACATGTTTAAAAATAATGTAAATATGGTATATTAATGACACATGAGTTCTTTTGTTTATGATAAAGAAAAAAGCATTTCAAATCAAGAGAAGCATGGAATTGATTTTGAATTGGCTCAAATAGTTTGGTTGGATAAGAATGCATTAATTGCTGAGGCCAAGCTTATTAAAGATGAAAAACGATTTATGATCGTGGGTGAGATTAAAGAAAAAACATGGTCCGTCATTTTTACTTACAGGCAAGACTCTATTCGAATTATTTCTGCCAGAAGGGCAAGAAAAGAGGAGGTTGGATATTATGAAAAAAACAAAAGCTAAAGAATTTGATAAGAAGTTTGATAACAATGAAGATGTAAGTGGCTTTATGGATTGGGAAAATGCAAAAAAATTGGATGATTCTCAAATGAGAGTTTCGGTAGATTTTCCTAGATGGATGGTTCACTCTTTAGATAAAGAAGCCACCTATTTGGGATTGTCTCGGCAGGCTTTGATTAAGTTGTCTGTGGCGGATCATATTCGGCAACAACAGTATTCTGTTCCCACATCCAAGCAGCAAGTGCAACATCGCCTCCAAATAATATGATAAGCAAAGATTTTAGATCACAGCCCCTTAAACAACTCAAACAGTTTCGTATTCAAAAACAACGTCTCCCTACCTACTTTTTTAGATTCTAAAATCCCAACCTCTTCTAGCTGATAGAGATATTCCGAAGCCGTTTTCCGCTTCGCAATCCCGCGATCTTCAAGAAATTTAATTTTGCAATAAGGTTGCTCAAAGATAACCTCGATGAGTTCCTTTGAATAAATTTTGGGCAGCTTTTCTTTGACTAGAGCTATGCTATCTTGCATACACACTTGAATCGATTTTATCTTTGAAATAGTTTCCTTAGCGGATTGTTCAATGCCCTCAAGAATGTAGAGAATCCACGGTTCATAGTCCTGCTTAAATGTGCAATTTTGAAGTAACCGATAGTAGTCTTCCTTATGCTGGATAATATAATGACTCAAATACAAGATAGGTTGATCTAGCAATCCTTCATAAATCAGATAAAGGATATTTAAAATCCGCCCCGTACGACCATTGCCATCGTAATAGGGGTGAATGGACTCAAATTGATAGTGCATCATTGCCAATTTTATTAACGGATCTACGGAATCAGTATGGATGTACGCTTCTAAATTTTTTAGCTTATCTAGGATAACTTCTTTGCCAACGGGAGGCGTATAAATAATTTTACCTGACACAGCGTTTTTTAGCGCGGTTCCGGGCAAAGATCTAATTCCCGCATTATTACCTAAAAGCGTCGCTTGAATTTCATTCATAACCGAAGTTGTTAGAACGCCTCGATTTTTAAGCAGCGAAAAACCCTGCCACAATGCACTGCGATAGCTCAAAACTTCTTTGGCCGACTGTGTCATCATGCCATCTGAAATAGAAAATGCCTGATACAACTCATCTGTAGTCGTAATGATATTTTCTATTTCAGAGCTATATTGGGCTTCTTTAAGGCTGATAGTATTGATAAAAATGCTTTGATTGGGAATCGTTTGTGCTATGCCTTTTAATTCTGCCAAAGCCTTATTCGCACGAATGGCAGCTTGCATAACCAGAATAGTTTCAAGCGATTCTTGAAATGGAAGTAGCGGGAGATCGTTATAGGGTATTTCGGGATTGATATGCATACCAACAGAATATGGGTATTGCATGGACATGTCAATGGGATATGTCCAACAATAATGTTTTTTTGGACATATTAAGCGTGGTGGGGCCAATTGATTATGGTTCCGCTCCTACTCAGGTTCAAATTGGGGTTTTGAAGACGTTTTTTGGAGAATGGAGGCTAACAAACACAGT
Organism: bacterium; assembly: GCA_023249195.1. Taxonomy (GTDB): domain Bacteria; phylum Margulisbacteria; class Marinamargulisbacteria; order SXXA01; family JAHFDB01; genus JAHFDB01. Next base: position 28,777 of record JAHFDB010000011.1, read on the forward strand.
CTAAGCTAGAATAAGCAAACCTAAAGATAAGGGAGAATTTTTCTTCAAAGCAGAGCCGCCAGAGCTTCGAATCCCTCAAACTCAGCATCGGCATGGTTACAAGGCCCCCACAGTGTGTTGCGCTTCCAAATGGTTTTGATGCCTGCGTTTTTGGCACCTTTGATGTCAGAAATGGGGTGATCCCCCACCATAACAGCATGACGAGGCTCAGCGCCAAGCTGAAAAAGTGCACGATGAAAAATACGGACATCAGGCTTTTTTAAACCTTCTGTTTCAGAAATTAAAATACTCGAAAAAAACGGAGTAAGTCCAGCCGCTTCAATATTGGAAAATTGCACATCGTAACACCCATTTGTGATTAACCCCAAAGTAATTCCTGCCGCCTTTAAAGAAGTAAGCAAAGGTAAAACACCATCATAAAGTACAGCGAATCGATGCCCGTATCGCCTATAATCTTCAAGTAGCGTTTCCCAAGTAATATCTCGAATTTTAAACTCAGAAATAATCGCTTGGTAGACCTTGTCTTTCCAAACCATACCATAGGCATCCAAGTCTAAAAATCGTTGACTGTAGGCCTTAACATCTACCCCTTGAAACAAGGGCTCAAATCGTTGGTGTTGCGCATGAAGAAACCCAATTAAAAGGCGATTACGATCTAAAAGGGTATAGTCGAGATCAAATAAAGCCGCTTTTAACATCCTGACCATTTTACCACTTAAACCCCACATTCAAGCAGCAAGTGCAACATAGGCTTCAAAAGGCGATTTAAAGTTGAGACACTTTTTGGGACGAGAGTTCAACAGGAATTCAATATTAGCTAAATCAGATTGAGAGAGCAATGCCCAATCTGTTTTTTTCGGGTAAAAGCGGCGAATAAGGCCAATTTTTGGATAGCTTTAGATTTTAGTCCCAAGTGGGGATTTTTACTGTGCCCCGCTGGGGAGTTTTAGTTTGCCATAATCAAGAGCTGTCCGAAGAGCCAAAATAGAACGTCACAACGTTCCCCCCATACCCAATCACAATCCCCAAAACCATAAACAAGGTATCTTTATTGTCCTGAGAAATTTGAATATAGAAAAGGGCCCAAGCAATAAGAAAGGTACCAAAAGTTAAGAATAGTTTGAAAATTCAGGAAAACAGATACCTAATTCCCCCGAATTCAGGGGAATTAGGTTGAGATGCTACTTTAAATGCCTCCCCAAAAACGCCCTACCCGATCCAGATTTTAAATATTTTTCAAAATTAATAGCTTTTTCTTTAGATTCAAACGCTATGTAACTGATAAACTTCCAAGGTTTGTATTTTCGAGTATGATCAGATTTGCCGGAGTTATGATCATCGAGGCGGTGATCTATGTTCGTTGTTTGGCCGGTGTAGAATTGATCGGGGTGAGGTATGGAGTTGATGATATAGACGTAGTGCATGATTTTGGGCTCCTTATTTGGAAGACAAAATAACAAGACCAAAACAAAAAAGACAGGTAATTGCGACTAAAAGGTCCGCCGCCGCTGTCTGCTGAACTAGCGAACAATAATAGCGTTAACGTGCTAAGGCGGACAGCCTTCATGCCAACGTCTCCGGGCTGGCCTGCCAGCCGTAGCCTTGGCGAAGGCTGGTGGGCCCACTAGGACTTGAACCTAGGACCAATCGGTTATGAGCCGAGTGCTCTAACCAACTGAGCTATGGGCCCCTATGGGGAAGAGAAGAAAAATCAGTGTTTAAATATAATCTTCGAGTTTCTTTACACGAAGAGGATGTCTCAACTTTTCAATGGCTTTGGACTCAATTTGTCGAATCCGTTCACGAGTGACATTATACATTTTACCCACTTCTTCGAGCGTATGAGCCACCCCGTCTTCAAATCCAAAACGTAATTTCAAAATATGCTCTTCGCGCTCTGTAAGTTCGCCTAAAATTTCATAAAGAGCACCTTTTAGTGACTCCCGAACAATGTTTTTATCAGGGGCTTCTTGATTAATGTCTTCTACAAAATCACCTAAAAGACCAAACTCGTCACCTACAGGCATTTCTAGAGACAGGGGCACTTGCGAAATTTTAATGATCTCTTTTACTTTTTCTAGCGAAATACCTGACTTTTTAGCAATTTCAGCATCGGTAGGTTTTCTAAGAAGTTCCTGCAGCAATTGTCTCGATACACGGCGAAGCTTGTTCATTGTTTCTACCATATGAACAGGAACTCGGATCGTTCTAGCCTGGTCCGCAATCGCACGGGTAATCGATTGGCGAATCCACCAGGTAGCGTAGGTTGAAAATTTATAGCCTTTAGAATAATCAAACTTCTCTACAGCACGAATAAGGCCAATATTGCCTTCTTGAATCAAATCTAAAAACAAAATACCTCTGCCTGTATATTTTTTGGCAATACTGACAACCAGCCTTAAGTTAGCCACAATCAGAGCATTTCTGGCGGCTTCTTCCCCTTCTAAAATACGCTTGGAAAGATCCACTTCATCTAGACGATTGAGCAGCTTCACTTTACCAATTTCTTTTAAATACATTTTGACGGCATCTTCGATGCCTACTTCTTCACCCGAGTCTAGCACTTTTTCTAATCGAGAAAGGGCTTTTCCTGCAGAAACAATTTCCTCTTTATCCTCGTCAACTTCTACTTCAAATACATTAACAACGGTATCTTCTTCTGTTGATGCAACTTGCTCGCACGTTTTTAGTACAATTTCTTCAGCTTGAATTTCAGACATTCAGACCTCCCTCAAAGACTCAATCACTGCTTATTCATCACGAATAAGCCCTTTAAGCTCTTCTAACAGTTCTCCGCCAATATCGTCCCCTTTTTGCTCACTGTCTTTTAACTGGTTTTTAATAGCTTGAATCCGTTTCTCACGGGCATATAATTTCAATGTATGAATGCATTCCTCCCAATGGGCTGCTTTCGTCATTGGAAGTTCTTCGCGATCACCCTCGACAATCAAACGACCTAACACTTGCTTTAGAGACTCCTTAGGCAAAGAATCGATGACGTGCCTGTCAAGGTATATTGAATCTGTCAAAAAAGCCACTATCTCACTCAATTCAGGTTCAGGAAAGTCTGTCGCTTGCAACTGTGCCAGGATTTCCCTCCTCAACTCTAAACTGGTTGCCATAAAGAATATAAGATACTCCTGTGCTTTCAGGTACTTATCTTTTTTATTTTTTAATGGCAGGGATAAAGCTTGCCGGACATTATAGCCGGACTTCCTCATTTTCGCCACAATTAATTCTTCATTAATTTTAAGCGTTTTGGCAATATGTCGAACATAGTGTTTTTGGATCACAGAATCCTTTTCTGACTGTAAAAGAGGAATAATTTCTTGCAGGATAACAGGGATCTGTTCAATTTTTGACACATCATATTTCGCAAGAGACCTATTAAATTTAAAGAGAATCATAGGCAAGGCTTCTTGTATGGCCTTTTGAAAAAATTCAGCCCCGTTTTGTTGCAGCACATCTGCTGGATCTTTTTGAGAAAGCCCAATGACGTAACTCTGAAACCCTGCCTGCTTCAAAACCTCGCAGCTACGCTCAACTGATTGCTGACCTGCCACATCAGAGTCCATCGCCAAATAGACCACTGAGGTATATCGCTTCAACAATTGTGCATGCTCTGCCGTCAATGCTGTCCCCATGCTGCCCACAGACTCTTCAAATCCATATTGATGGGCCACAATCACATCCATATAGCCTTCCATTACAATCACCCTTCCGGTGTCGCGAATGGCATTTTTGGCCTTATCTAGGCCATACAACAGCTTGCGCTTATTAAACAATATCGTTTCTTCAGTATTGATATATTTAGGAGAATCCTCTCTTGACTCAATAAGCCTCGCACCAAAACCCACTGTACGCCCCCGATGGTCTAAGACTGGAAACACTAACCGATGGCGAAACCGAGGACGAAAACTACCATCTTCTGCAACAGCCACAAGTCCTGATTTTTGAATCAGATCAGGACTAAAACCCTTTGCGCCTAACATTGTAACCGGATCCCAATTCAGAGGTGCGTACCCCAAATGAAAACAGGTAATCATGTTGTCAGAGAGCCCCCGTTTTAGGGCATATCGATAACCCTCAGACTCTGGATTTAAAAAAAAAGCAAAGGCTTCCCTCGCAGAAAAAAGCACATCCAGAACCTGCGCCTTAATTCGCTCATCCAAACTCACTTCGAACGATTTTTCTTCTTCAACAATCGTGATACTGGCCTTATGGGCAATATGGGTAATCGCCTCTACAAAGGTCAGATTGTCTACCTTCATCATAAATGAAATATGATCACCCGAACTGTGACACCCAAAACAATGCCATAATTGCTTTTCCGGACTCACCGTGAATGAAGGTGATTTTTCAGAATGAAAAGGACATAATCCAATAAAATTTCGACCCCGTTTTTTTAAAGACACATAGTCTGAAATCACGGCTACAATATCAGTATAAGCCCTGACCTGTTCAACGGTAGTCTGAGATATCATAGATGCATCTGTTGCTTAATCAAGTTCAAAGCAGACCCTGCCTTAAACCATTCTATTTGTGCATCATTATAGGTGTGTTTCATTTCGATTTGATCAGAGGTACCGTCTTGGTGATGCAACACCAGTGTCAGTGGCACACCTGGCTCAAAGCTTGTCACTCCCAAAATATCACAGACATCGTCTTCCTGAATTTTTTCATAGTCTTCTTTTTTATAAAAAGTCAGCGCTAAAATGCCTTGTTTTTTTAAATTAGTTTCATGGATTCTGGCAAAAGACCTGGCCATCACCACACGCACACCTAGGTGTCGAGGTTCCATCGCAGCATGTTCTCGAGAAGACCCTTCTCCATAATTTTCATCTCCAATAATGACCGTTCCAATGCCCGCTGCTTTACAGGCCCTAGCCGACTCTGGAACAGGAGAATAAACGCCTAAAACAGGATTTTTCACCACATTTATTTTTTCATTAAACCGATTGGTTGCGCCAATAAGCAAATTATTTGAAATATGATCCAAATGGCCTCGATATTTAAGCCAAGGCCCTGCCATTGAGATATGATCAGTTGTACACTTCCCCTTCACTTGAATCAAAAGTCTCAGGCCCTTTAAATCAATTCCTTCCCACGCCGGGAAATTATCCAGCACTTGCAGCCGATCGGAAGTCGGGCTTACCCTCAATTCCGTCTGTGAACCATCCAGAGCAGGGGCTTGATACCCGATATCCTTCACTTCAAACCCACGCATAGGCAATTCTACCCCTTGCGGAGGATCTAGTCTTACCAATTTACCTTCAGAATTTATCAAAGTGTCTGTTTCGGGATTAAACGTAAGATCCCCGGCCAACACCAAGGCCGTTACAATTTCAGGAGACGCCACAAACGCATGGGTCAAAGGGTTTCCATCGTTTCTCTTCGCAAAATTTCGATTAAATGAGGTGATAATCGAATTTTTCTCCTGACTTCCATGTCGTTTCCATTGCCCAATACACGGGCCACAGGCATTGGCCAAAACCATTCCACCCATCTGAGAAAACACGCTCAAAAGACCATCCCGTTCGATGGTAGTACGAATTTGTTCAGAGCCAGGCGTAATCGTAAATTCTGATTTCGCTGTCAATTTTTTTTCAACAGCTTGCCTTGCCAAAGAAGCCGCCCTGTCTAAATCTTCATAAGAAGAATTGGTACAAGACCCTATCAGCCCCACGGATAATGTAGAGGGATAATGGTTGTCTCTCACCGCCTGAGCAAATTGCGACAAAGGCCATGCCTTATCTGGTGTAAAAGGCCCATTAATATGCGGCTCTAATGTCGATAAATCTATTTCAATTACCTGATCAAAATACGCTTCAGGCAAGCTATAGACTTCCGAATCACCCTGCAAATGCAAGGCTGCATTATCAGCCAACTCAGCGACTTCCGCTCGACCTGTCGCTCGTAAATATGCCGACATTTTTTGATCATAGCCAAACACAGAGGTTGTCGCCCCAATTTCAGCCCCCATATTGCAAATTGTGGCTTTACCGGTACAAGAAATAGACTGCGCGCCTTCTCCAAAATATTCCAAAATAGCCCCCGTTCCTCCTGATACCGTTAAAATACCCGCCACCTTTAAAATGACATCTTTGGGGGAAGTCCATCCTGATAATTTCCCTGTTAATTTAACCCCGATTAACTTAGGCATCTTCAATTCCCAAGGAAGTCCGGCCATCACATCCACAGCATCGGCTCCGCCAACCCCAATGGCAATCATACCCAAGCCACCCGCATTCACTGTATGAGAGTCCGTCCCAATCATCATGCCTCCAGGAAAAGCATAATTTTCAAGCACCACCTGGTGAATAATCCCAGCGCCCGGTTTCCAGAAACCTAGACCATATTTAGTACACACAGACTCTAAAAAATCATATACTTCTTTATTTTCAACTTTTGCAGCCTCCAAATCCTGAATAGCGCCCCTTTCAGCTTGAATCAAGTGGTCACAATGCACAGAGGAAGGCACCGCCGTTTTGACACGCCCCGCCTGCATAAATTGCAACAAAGCCATTTGAGCGGTGGCATCCTGCATCGCCACACGATCCGGATGAAAATCCACATACGTTTTCCCACGCTCATAAGGGGTCACTGTCACCACATCCGCCAAATGGGAATAAAGAATTTTCTCGGTCAAGGTCAAGGGTCGATTTAAGGTCATTTGAGCACGCTGAAGCTTCTCTTCAATCGTCTTATAAAAGGCGGAAATTTTATCAAAATCAAAAACCATGGGGAAATCTCCTTTATCAGCAATTAAGAAAGTTTAGCATATTGAAGAATCTACGATAAGGAAGAGTTAATGTGGAAAGACCCCGCTTTCCCAACAAATAGAAAAAAAATGGCGCAGAAATTGATCTCATTTTAGAAGGCTCTTTTGGAACACTTCCCGTTGAAATGTCGTCTCACAAGGAGAAGAACTCCAGTGGCTCACACCCCATATTCTGCATGTTCCTATGGGGTGTTTGTAAGGACTGCAGGCACAAGAATACGAAAGCACACCCCGCCTTCGGGCACATCTTCCACATCAACCTTCCCCCCATGCGCATCTACCACCTGTTTCACAAAATGCAACCCCAATCCCACATTTCCCTCAACACGCCCGGTCGTCACCCGAGATTCAAAAATATGAGGTAAAATTTCTTTTGGAATCCCAGGCCCCGTATCCGACACAGAAATAACCACATGCATCCCATCAAAAAGGGTCTCTACCAAAATACGACCCGCCACAGGCGTATGAGCAATGGCATTAACCAACACATTCAACACCGCATGCGACAAGTAGGCCATGCTGCCCTTAACGGAAGGCAAAACCTCACCCAATCGTTGTTCAAAAACAATACCCTTCGAATTTGCCTCTTTACGAGCCAAAAGCAAGACCGCACCTAAGGTCGCATTAATATCCACCGTAGTATGCCCCACATCCATATTTCCAGGATCTTTCAAAAGCCCTACAATTAACTCCTTCAATCGCATCACTTCTTCCATAATCGCTTTGACCTCAAATTGAATCTCTTCAGAAGGATGCATGCGCATAATGCCCGAGCAACACGCATAGATACCAGAAAGAGGATTTTTGACCTCGTGAGAGATGGTATTCATCAACGCCCCCATGGTGGCTTGTTGGGTAAGCTTGGTGATAATTTCTTGAGCCGTATGGATGTTTTCGTAGGCGGTTTGGAGTTGGGAATTTGTCTTTAGAAGAAAGCGTTCTGCGCGCAAATTTGAAATAAAATAAAATCGAATCGATAGAATAATAAGCCCGCATGTCACAGCTACCATCGAATAGTAAATTGTAGAAGTACAGGTCTGATTCGCCACTATTTTAGGGAACAAGGAATAATGACTTGCTTCTAAATAAATCACACAAGCCAAGGGAATAATAATGGCAAGCGTAATATATTCCCAAGCCTCCGGTTCAAAAACAACAAAGGGAATACTAATCAAAGCAAAGAATACAAGTTGAAGGCCAGCCTCCTTACCCAGAGAGGTCGCATAAAAAACAAGCCCAAACGCTACATTTATAATAATAAAAAATCGAGCCAAAATATAAAACCGAAACCGATTCAAAATAAAACCAAGAAAAAAGATAATATCAATGGGAATAACCGCATCACTGAGAGTCGGAAGACCCAAAAAACGAAAAATAAACAAGTAAGGAGAGGCAAAACCAAGTAACAATAAAGAAATTTGGTTAGACAAAATAATCCGTCTATCCTCATCCGCTAGCCTACCTTTATTGTAAACTCCAATGAATGATATCCTCTTAAAAAAGTCGGAGAAGAAGCCCCATAAAGAGAATTTACTCATAATTTAATTGCAGAATATCTTGGAGAGTCGCCAGACCATTCACGATTACCTTCCATCCAATCTAACCTAACTTCAATTTTTGATACAATTTTATCATAGGTTTCTTGAGAAAGGCGCCTAGCATTTCTCAGTTTTTCTAACAAAACTATCAAGTCTTTTTTCTCCCTATGAAACGAATCAAAATGGGTATTTATCTCGTCCGTAGTATTTTTAAATGACTGATCCAAACGTTGACTACCCTCGTAATAAACTCTCACACAATTTTCTCGAACACCGTCCTTAAACTCTCTCATGAACGAAAAAGCATCATTCGTAAAAAAAACGTGCATCTCAGCATGCTCATCCAATCGCTTGAAAACAGACTCTATTTCTTGTTTCTCAGTATCATCAAGATGTATTTCAAGCTTGAGTAGAGTAGGAATTGACGGTAATCCACGAATAGCATCACCAACTACAAAGGTCTGTCGAACAGCACTTGTACCTTTTCTATTCATTGTATAAACAGTTAAAGGAATCTTTTCTGTTGACGAAAGTCTATTTCTAGCCTCCCAAATATTGGACTCATAGTATTTGCGATACTCATCAACAACCTCACGCCAACACTCTTTTATAGAAATAGTAGCTCTAAAATCTAATGTCCAGTCTATAAACGCATCCACTAGTCTTTTTACAATCACCTTTTCCATCTTAATTCTACCTGGAATGCTCGCTACCATCTGCTCTAATTCAGAGCCTACGTATAATGTTTTCAATACATCACAAGAAGCGGTATTAAACGTCCCACTATCCATACCCAAATTAAAGGCACTTAGTTTTGATTCCACACGCCCCAAAACCTCAGAGGCCACACCATTCCTCTCCGACTCTGATTGAGGCAATTTTTGCAACATCGATACATCATCCAAAATAGCCTGAAAGATACCATTCATACCGCGAACCATATCAGGATTCTTCCCAACTAACGAATCTCTTGCATCCCTAAGACCATCGTGTCCAAAAAGGTGATCAATATTTTCAAGTTCTAACCGTAAATCTTTCTCTCCTTCTCTAGTATATGAATTCCCACCCAAGACTTCAAATGCATACCCAATAAACTTTCTATAAGCCTCTTTATCAGTAGTTTCCCAGTAAGGAAATAAATACTTCTGAAGCCAAACTCGACGACTTACATCTGAGTCTGCTAAAACTGGATTTTGAGTAACCTTACCCGTTGTTTTTAAAATAGAAATCAATGGAACTCCACGCCCCATAACAAAGACTACAAGTTCTCTCATTTCATCTTTACCAACCTTAGGTTTCATTTTTCTAGAAAATTCAGCAACATATTGAGTGAGTTCTAACTGCGCTCTATCTCTATAAAGCAAAGGAAAATCCTCAGGCTTCATAAAACCAAAAAAATACATCTTTTCAGAGGGATCAGGCGCCCCCTCTCTCATGAGCTCCCCAACACGTCTAACCGTATGTAGGGTGCCTGAGGGAACCTCTGTTTTTTTTCCATTAAAAGAATATATTGTTTGTTTTACCAAAACAGCTGAACCCGAAGGTATTTCGGTAAAAACATCAACAAGATTGCCAGATGATTTCTGAGGTAAAGGTGAAAAACCTGATCCTGGACGTGCAAAATCAGGAGCAGAATGTGTTCTGTTATGTGTTGTTCTAGGCCTCCGTTTCAGAGTCCCAGTTACTAGAGGATGTAATTCAGCATCAGAACCTTCAGAACTACTCCCGGAAGGACTTTTTCCAAACACTGGTGAGCATGAACTAACTAACTTAAAAAAACCAGACATGAATAATCCTTACATGTCTCACCCCTCGGGTTGAAAAATAAAACTCTAAAAATCAAGTTTGAATCAAAGGGGTCAGAAACAATATCGCTAAAATTAAGATAGAGGAACCCCTTTGCACATCATTCCAGGCTGGGATTATATCAGCCTCACACAATAAGTCAATTTCCAGAAGTATCTTGTTTAATGTCCAACATTTGAACCCCATACGCATATTCTGTAGAGTCTGACTTTGTCAGCGAAC
>JAHFDB010000056.1 GCA_023249195.1 bacterium
CCCTCTTTTTTGAATGGCTTGCACTGCATACTCAGAACAAGAGGGAGAATATCTGCACACATGTCCCAATTGTGGGGAAACCCACGCTTGATAAGCCCTAATCATCACAATGCATAACGCACTTAATGAGCAGGAGATTTGAGCAGAGAGTTGTTTTTTAAAAGTGTCAAAAACCATTGGGTTGCCTGTACATAAGAATGCGTCATCAAAGGTCGCTTTGCCATCAAAATAAAGTCAAATTTCGGATCAATGAGGCCTTGATTCAAACGATAAATCTCTCTAAGACGCCTTTTACACTGATTCCTAAAAACCGCTTTGCCTAATTTCTTTCCGGCTACAAAAGCAACAGATCCTTGTGAGGTGTCTGTTGATAAAAAATAAACCCGAAGAATCCCATTCTCAACTCTCTTTGCGGAATCAAAGACGTGCTGAAAGTGATCTTTTCTCCGGATTCGATAGCGTTTAGAAAGTGTATTAAGCGGCAAGCTTATGACGGCCTTTTGCCCTGCGTGCAGAAATTACACGCCTTCCGCCAACGGTTCTCATGCGAACAAGAAAGCCGTGTGTTTTTTTTCTTTTTCTCTGATTAGGTTGAAATGTTCTTTTCATAGTGGGCACATTATATCGGCATATCTTTCATTGGGTCAAGTCACGAATACAATTGGAAAATAATCTATGTAAAAACCCCAGATTTTTGGTATAGTATCCCCCAACGTTAGAGGGTCTGTGAGGCTTTTTTAAGCTCATATCTTGGTAAAACAAAGAAGGAGGCCCCAATAATGGTGGTAAGTCCGGAACAACAACAATTTTTAGATCTGATTAAGGAAACGGAGTTTAGTCGTGGCGGGGCAAGTGGCGGCGGAGTTCCCGGGTTAAAGCCCTTCATCGAAGGAACCGTTCCCGAGGAATTTAAAACTTTCTATTCAAAAGAAGAGCTCCATGCATTGTCCGAACTAAAGGGGACATCCCGCGACATCGAAGACCGCATGAAGGTCAAATTAACCGAGCACTATCTCAAATTGGCGCTTAGAAGTGAAAGTCTTAAAAACCTAGTGAAGGCAAGGCCGGAAGAAACCGCTGATTTGGCCGGTGAGATGGACCCTTCCAATCAAAACAAATACTCTCCGATACCGGGTCTTTTGCATAAATATGAAATGGTGCTTCTCTATACAGCCGCAACATGCTCGTCCCATTGCCGATATTGCTATAGGTTAGATCTTTTTTCTAAAAAAACAGGAAAAGAAATGGCCAATATTGACGATGTTGCCGCTTACATTGTTGCCCATAACAAAAAAGTGGCGCAACATAATGGGAAAGATCCTGAAACCGGAGAAGATATTTTCCCCATCGTAGAAGGGCTTTTATCCGGAGGTGACCCCATGGTGTTGCCCAATAAGCGAATTGCGCGATTTTTAATGGGACTTGCCAATGCCGGTCTTCGAACAATTCGAATTGGCAGTAAAGAAATGGCCTTTTTTCCTTACCGATTTGACCAGAACTTTTTTGACATGCTCGATGGTTTTCACGCTCTTTTTCCAGATGTGCGTTTGCTTTTAATTACCCATTTTACCCATCCAGATGAGTTTTTGGAAAAAGATGAAAAAGGGAACTATATCCCAGAAGGAAAAGGCTATAAATGGTTGAATGTGGTTAGAACGGCCATAGGAAATTTGTCCGACAGACATCGCTATATAAGCATGGAAAATCAAACCCCTATTATCTACAAGGTAAATGACAATCCCACTTCTTTGCGTATTTTGCAAAAAGAAATGTATCACGCAGGTATCGGAAATCATTATCTGTTTCAATGTCGTGAAATTGAAGGGCATAAAGCGTTTGCCGTTCCGGTTGAAACCTCGTGGGCTATTTATACCGAATCTCAGAAAGGCCTGTCTGGAGTTGAAAAACAGGCTCGTTTTGTGATGTCTACTGAAATTGGAAAGATGGAAGTCATCGGATTAACCCACGGAAATGTTATTTTTAAACTCATGAGGTCTCCTGGTGGCGCTCAAACACAGGGACATATTATTATTGCAAAAAGCAATCCAGACGCCCTTTGGATTACAGGCTATCAAGATCGGATTGTGTCAGATGACACGGGATTATTTAAAGAGATCTTGAATCCAGTTAAGTTTGAGGTTAAAAAGTGACCTCGGTTTTTCATCGACATGCGAAAGCCCACTATCCCACAGCGGTGAAGGGCGATGGGTGCTATTTGATCGATCAAAATGGCAAACGGTATTTTGACGGATCTGGCGGAGCCGCAGTCTCGTGTTTAGGGCATTCTCATCCACACATTATTCACACTATTCAAGAGCAAGTGGCGACTTTGGCCTTTGCCCATACCAGTTTTTTTACCAATGAACCAATGGAAAAGTTGGCGAGTTTTTTAGTTTCCAAGGCGCCGCAGGGTTTGGAGCACGTATACTTTGTTTCGGGTGGATCAGAGGCCGTAGAAGCGGCTATTAAACTATCCCGTCAATATTTTCTTGAGGCAGGGTTTCCTTCTAAATATCGCATTATTGCCAGAAGACAAAGTTATCACGGGAATACCCTAGGGGCCTTGTCTGCGGGTGGAAATCTATGGCGTAAAACCCCGTTTCTGCCTCTTTTAATCGAGTGCTCACACATAGCACCCTGTTATGAATATCGTTTTAGAGAAGAGGGCGAAACAGAAGAGGCTTACGGAATGCGTGTGGCGAATGAACTTGAAGCTGAAATTTTAAAACTGGGCCCAGAGACAGTGGCAGCTTTTATTGCAGAACCCGTTGTGGGGGCCACCATGGGGTGTGTGGGGGCTGTGAAAGGCTATTTGAAACGCATCCGTGAAATCTGTACGCAATATAATGTTTTATTGATTCTAGATGAAGTCATGTGTGGGATGGGCCGAACGGGGACCCTGTTTGCCTGTGAGCAGGATGGGGTTACAGCCGATTTACTGACTATTGCAAAAGGGTTGGGTGCAGGATATCAACCCATTGGGGCTTTAATGGTGTCAGATACGATTTTTAAGACTATTCAGAGCGGAACCGGTTTTTTTCAACACGGACACACCTATATGGGGCATGTTTTAGCGTGTGCAACGGCATTAGCGGTTCAGCAGGTTATCGAGTCGGACCGCCTTCTAGACCGTGTTCAATCTCTAGGGGGACAACTTAAGCAAGCGCTTCAGGCTCAGTTTGAAAACCACCCCCATATCGGGGATATCCGTGGCAGAGGGCTATTTTTAGGCCTTGAGTTTGTTCAAGACAGGGCGTCAAAAACCCCCTTCCCTTCAGAAAAAGGGGTAAACGTGACCCTCAAAAAAATGGCTATGCAAGAAGGGTTGATGTGTTACCCTATGGGAGGCACTATCGACGGAAAAATGGGCGATCATGTGATGTTGGCGCCTCCGTTTATTATGGAACATGCACATATCGATGAAATGGTGACAAAGTTGGCAAGGGCTGTTGATCTGACCTTGAAATAAACCTATGGAACTTCTTATTTCAGTGGCACCAAATGGGGCTAGAAAATCAAAAAAAGAGTTCCCTAATTTACCCATTACACCCCAAGAATTAGCCTTCGAGGCACAGGCCTGTTATCAGGCTGGCGCGCGATTGTTTCACCTGCATGTCCGTGATGATAAGGGGGGGCACAGCCTTGATCCGGATCGGTATCGGGAAGCGATTAAGGAGGTTAAAAACACAGTGCCTAGCGATATGATTATTCAGGCTACTACCGAGGCTGTGGGCAAGTATACCTCGGCAGAACAAATGGCGGTGGTACGTGATTTGAAGCCTGAAGCTGTATCGATGGGCATTCGAGAATTGGTACCTGATGACGCCGGTAAAGCCGCCGCAAAACCTTTTTTTGAATGGGTATTTCAACAGCCCATGCATGTTCAATTTATTTGCTATTCTCCGAAGGATCTAGAGTGGTTAGATCACCTTTGCCAAGAAGGTGTGGTTCCTTTTCAAAGTCGATATTTTATTCTGTTTGTATTGGGTGATAAGACAGGTCGGGCGGGGACTCCGGCAGAGCTTTATCCCTTTCTAGAAGCCAAAAATAAGCTAAGAATCGCCTTCGACTGGGCAGTATGCGCTTTCGGGGAAAAGGAACTTGATTGCATGCTCGAAGCGGTCAAAAACGGCGGGCATGTGCGCATAGGGTTTGAAAATAATCACCTTATGGCAGACGGAACACGTGCGCCTAACAATGCAGCATTGATTAAGCAGTTTGCGAACGCCCTCTCAAAAACATACAACAACATCGCAAAATAAGCTGTTTTTTTAGTGTATGCTCAGAGTTTAGAAAATGCGATATAGGCGTGTAAACAATCAGGGTTTTTGAGCACCTCTTTATTGGTCACCTGACGGCCATTGAGAATATTTTTAACTAAAATTTCGCTCTTTTTTCCATTGGCAGTATAGGGAATTTCGGTCACAAAAACGATCTGGTCGGGTTTGAGGAAGGGGGAATGTGCAATCAAGGCATTGCGAATTTTTTTTCTCAAAGTAGCTTCATCCGCGGGGGCTTTGAGTTGGACAAACAAGACAATGTCTTCGGTATCTTTATTTTTTCGTCCTACAGCGAGGCTATCCTCAATTTCTGGAAGATGCTCTAGGACATTATAAATATCGCTAGTGCCAATACGAACCCCTTTTCTTTTGATGGTGCTGTCGGATCGGCCAAGAATTTCTAGAGACAAATCTGGATATAAAATGGCAAAATCGCCATGGGCCCAAATACCCTCAAACTTTTCAAAATAAGCCGCATGGTATTTTTCTTGTCCATGGTCATTCAAAAAATAAAGAGGCATGCACGGGAAAGGGGCTGTGCAGACAAGTTCCCCTTCTTTGTTCCGAACGGGATGGCCGGCTTCATCCCATACATCCACTTTCATGCCTAACCCTAGGCACTGAAGGTGTCCTCTAATAACAGGCACCGGGCCGCCCCCTGCAAAGCAAGAAACAATGTCCGTACCCCCAGAAATAGAAGACAATTGAACGTCGTTTTTAACCTGAGAATAGACATAGTCAAAATGCTCGCGTAACAGGGGCCCCCCAGTAGACAAAATTAACTTTAAATCGGGGAAATGGCCCTCTGGAAAGGAAATGCCAGACTTGCTTGACATTGAAATCCAGGGGGCACTGGTACCATAGGCAGCCATTTTGAGATCTTTGACTAATTTCCACATTAAAAGGGCCTCAGGTTTACCTTCAAACAACACGATCGACACTGCGCTAGCCAATGCAGACACGAGCCAATTCCACATCATCCACGAGGTGGTTGTGTAATAGCACAGCCGGTCGCCAGGTTTTAAATTGCACTGCAATTGGTGTTCTTTGATGTGCTGCAATAACACGCCACCGGCTCCGTGAACAATGCACTTGGGTTTTCCTGTGGTGCCTGAAGAATATAAAATATATAAAGGCTGAGAAAAGGGAAGTCGCGTAAAGTGAAGCTCGGGAACGGGTTTTTGTGGGTCTATAATCGACAAAAAAACAACGGTCCGATCCACGTTTTCAAGAGACTCTTTGCGTTGAATTAAAAGCAGTTTTTGAACACTGGGAATACGAATTTTTAATGCGTGACATTTAGACTCAATATCGACCCACTTAGAGTCGTAATAATAGGCATCAACGGCCACAATAAATTTAGGCTCAGTCTGAGCAAATCGGTCATAAACAAATTGGAATCCAGAATCGGGGGAACACGATGTCCAAATCGCCCCCAAAGAAGCGGCTGCTAACATGGCCACAATGGCTTCAGGGCAATTAGACACAAAGCCTGCAACGACATCACCCGGCTGAAGGCCCTCGCGTTTAAACCAGTCTGCCATATAGGCGACTTGGTTGCGAAGCTGTTTAAAAGTGAGAGTAGGTTGAGCAAGCCCTTCTAACTGAAATAAAATGGCAGGGTCATTGGAGGTGTTTTGAAGTAAAGCTTCGGCGAAATTGAAGGCGATTCCCTCAAACCATATCGGTACGGGCCACATGGTTTTCGCATCTGTCACAATTGAAGTGATCGTTCCAGAATAGGGGAAGTTGGCATGCTCAAAAATGAGGCTCCAGAAGTCTTCGATATGCGCCACAGACCACGCATATAGCTGGGCGTAGGTGGTCAGATAAAGAGAATGTCTAGAATTAACTTTTTGTAGAAAAGCAGGCACATTAGAAAGCAATAAATCAGAGGGGGTCCAAAGCGTGATATCTTCCACAGCAGCAAACAATAGAGCTAACTTGGACCTTGGAAAAGTGTTTCTGAGTGGGTAGGATTTACTTTTGCTTCAATAGCACTATCATGAATAACAACAACCTGGGGAGGTGTCCAAATAATTTTTGTGATTTTCATAGGTTGAACAATTATACAGTATGAAGTAATATGATGTCAATAACTTAAAATGAGGGAGTGGGTTTTTACTCATTTTAGGAGCACATAATGTCTAATATCGCTTACAAACACTGCGCGTTGCCACTTCGCCCGAGTGATCCTTTTCAAGATCTTGACCCACACTCTTATTTCCCCAGATCTATTCCAGAAGCTTTTCGGAATCTTATTGACAACGTAACAAGCATGCTGAATCTCTCCCAAAGAGCAGCCGATGCTACAGCAAAAAGGCATGCTCGCGAATCTGCATTGGGTCAATCAGCAGTAGCTGCGGTGGATTGGGGCGTACATGGAATGAGTGCACTTCTAAAAGCGGGAACAGGAAACCCTGTTTTGGCTGTCAGTAATATTCTTTCCCTCCCTGGATTAAAATTAAATGAAACCCTTATAGGGCAGGGGGTTGATTTGGCTGCTAAGGGGGCCTTTGTAGCGTTTGCAACACCTTATATCGTGGGGCTTGCAGCAGTAGCTGCGGGGGCAGGCGTTGCAGGAGACATGGTGTTTAACGCGGCAACAAAAGGATCAAATCCAAGTCTTGCCCAAGATTTGGCTCGACAAGTCATGAACGAACTTCCAAGTTTAGTCACTGCTTTTTTAAATATCCAAAAGGGAAGTTTTTTTGGACAAGCAGGCGAAACAGCTGCTCAACATGGACCTGATGTGTCGCCAGAAGCCGGGGATGCACGAATGAGGCGTGATGCGGAACCTATAGCATGTGGTGATCGAGGTAATACGACTCGCTTAATAGGAACTGACGGGAAAGTATATCTTGGGGCGGCAGACCTTGCCGCAGGCGTTCAGAGAGACCCTCGATTTTTAGCGAGTTTTGGAAGGTATAATGCCTCATGTTCAGGTACCTTTGAATACCAGTGCGATTTCTTGGTAAGCAGCGTTGTCTATGCTTTGGAGCAAGGGAACGGGAGTATTTCAGACATAACGGGACTTTTTTCCCCCGGAAGTTTAAGAAATATTACTGACCCTGGGTGTCAAATGAATGTCTCTGACCCAAGTCAAGTAGCGATAGTGGATGCAACAATGAGGCGAGCTCAAATGCTAACTTTTCACTCTGCAAGCGACTATCTGCAACAGAAATTTGGACTTAATCCACAAGAGGCAGGAAACGCTGTGCTGGCTTCATTTAAGCGTATTTTTGGACAATGTTTTCTGAATCCTGATCTCTATCTAAATGGTGTTGCAGGGTGTGTGAATCCGGTACGTCAGTCTACTTTAGGAACAACTTCAACATCATCCCCAACTATGCCCCCTTCTTCTCCCTCGACTGTTCCGGCAACGACGGCTAAGCCCTCCACGTCTTCTTCGAGGGTCCCGGCAACCACAGATCAACCTGCTTCAGAATCAACTTCGGGTATGGCGGGCTGGCTTGTAGCTGTTATTGTTGTGGGGTCTGTCTTTGGCATTGCAGGACTTATGGGTTTAGCCTGGCTTTTTATTATGTGTTGTCGAGGTCGAACTCAAGATAACGGTAGACCTAGGCAACAAGGGGATGTCGTGGCTATGGAAGCTAACCCTGCTTATACAGGACCTCTATCTCCAGAGCTAGGGGCGGTGAGACCCCGAGTAATGACGTTTTCACTTCCAGGGGAAACGAGTGTGGATGCGGCGCCACCAGCAGCGTTCTATTCCGTTTTTGCTGGTGGGAGCACTCAACCTACTACTGGGCCAGAATATGCCTCAGCTTCCCCCGAACCACCGGTACGACTCTCGGATGCTTCAGGTCGGAGAACACCACCGCCTACTTCTGGCAGCCCTGTGTATGAGGTTGTTCCAGAAGTACCAAAAAAAACGCAGCAGCCCCGACCGACTGTTCGCAGACCTCCTTTGCCTCCAGGTGCCACAGGGGTGACGGATCAGGATGGATATGAAGTGCCAATAAGGGATAGTGGGTATGAAAGACCGAAAACTCCAGAATACAGCGCCCTAGTTGGCCCTCATGATATATACGATGCACATACTAGTTTGCCTGGAGCTGCAACAGCGGGGGAGTATGAAGCGCCGGCGCCTCTTACTGGGGCTGCGGATGGGGTGTATAGCGATCTAACCGGGACATATCAGACTTATGTTAGCTCAGATAAACCCCCCAAATAAGATCAGAACCCTAAGTAATATACCTAAAATAGGGGGCATGTTAGAGGGAAGGTCTGCCCGTGACTAGGGTCAGACCTCATGTAGCGTAATGGGCCAGCGACGGTTATAGCCCCCCCCTCTTTTTGTCATCCTCGGGTTTAACCCGAAGATCCAGTGGAGCAAAAATAAAGAAACAGAAAAGAACCATGCGTTTTTGAGATAAAGT